>RFHL01000248.1 GCA_003696875.1 Bacteroidota bacterium
CCCGGAGGATCTGGCGGAGGCAACTTCCGCCAAACTCAGCCCCCTCCCAAGGTGAGTGCGCTGGCCCAAGCTGGGCGGTAAGACGGTCATGAATCAGGTGCCACTCACGGGCGAGGGAGTCAAATAGGGGAGAGGACATGGCAGCAGAAGCTAGGGGGTGGGGAATACCTTTTTTTCACAAAAACCAGACCGTAGAATCTGGCCTGGTATGCGTGGGGCAATATCCCTACCTCAATGGCTGGCTGCCCCGCCTGAACGGCGGATATTTATTGCTTAATTGTGCTGCTTAATGGGATGGCAGGGAGGCCCCTCTCTCGGTCTCGGCCAGGACCTTGCCGTCGAGCATGTGTAGAATGCGATCGCTATACTCGGCGCAAGACTGGGAATGGGTAACCATGATGATGGTCGTGCCGTCCTGATGCAGCGCTTTGAGGGTGTGCATCACATCACTGCCATTGATGGTGTCTAGGTTGCCGGTGGGCTCGTCGGCGAGTATGAGATCGGGTCGGTTCACGATGGCCCGCGCGACGGCCACCCGCTGCTGCTGCCCACCAGAAAGCTGTGGTGGATAGTGGTTTTTGCGATGGCTCATATTCATTCGCTCCAGCGCCTCATCCACCCGTCGCTGACGTTCGCCGGCCGGTACGCGGGCATAGACCAGGGGGAGTTCAATGTTTGCTGAGACCGTGAGCTCATCGATCAGGTTAAAGCTTTGGAAGACAAAGCCAATGTGCTGCTTGCGAAGCTGGGCGCGCTTTCGCTCGCCGTAGGTCGCCACCTCTTCCTCCAAAAAGCGGTAGGACCCGTCGGTGGGGGCATCAATCAGACCTAGAATGTTGAGCAAGGTAGACTTGCCACAGCCAGATGGCCCCATGATAGACACAAACTCCCCGCGTCGGATCGTCAGGTCGATATGATGCAGGGCAGTGGTTTCGATGAGGTTTGTTCGGTAGACACGCTTCAGTTGGTGGATGTGCAGCATCGGCAAGGGGGTGACAGGTGAGCGATAGACAGGTGAGGTAGCGTCTTTTGCCTGTATAGATGTTCTGCCTCGGCAAATAGTTGCAGACTCGGGAAGATTAGGCGAACAGGGTGAGCAGAAAGTTGAGCAGTAGAATGCCTGTGCCCAATACCCCCACCCAGGTCAAGACCGTGAGCAGGCGCAGGCGCCCCCGGCAGGGGCACGGGTGATGGGATATCGACTTGAGATGTGTCTTCATAGAACCAATCAGTTTGGCTTTTTTCCCTAAGACACGCCCGGCAGGTCCGTAGTTGAAAGGGGCAGCTGGTCAAAATTGCCAAAAGCCCTCCGACCCGAGTTGGGTCGGAGGGCTCATGGTGGCGGTCGCCCAGCCTCAGGCGCGGGCGTGCATCTGACGGTACAGGTGCGGCGTCGCCCCGAAGCTGCGCTTGAACAGCCGTCCAAAGGAACTACTATCCTTAAGCCCCACTTCCTGGCAGATTTCGTGAAAGGTGAGGCTGGAATGAATCAGCAGCTTGCTGGCCCGGTCCAACCGCTTGGCAATCAGGTACTGCCGGGGGGTCTGGCCATATACATCCTTGAAGAGACGGATAAAATGAAACTTGGAGAGGCAGGCTACCTGGGCGAGGGTGTCAAGCTCCAGGGGACTGTCCAGATTTTGGTGGATATAGGTCTTGGCTTCGCACAAGCGGCGGTAAAGTTCTACCCGGGTGGAGAGTTTGGCGCTATTGAGGCGGTTCACCTGCCGAAAGACCTTGACCTGGGCCAGGATCAGGCGGCGGGCCAGCTCCCGCGAAATGGTTTCCTGCTCAGCTTCGCTGAGCGGTGTTTCCCGGCGCCGCAGGCGCTGGCTTAGGGCCTCAAGGTAGGCCCCGAGGGGACTCCCGTGGGCTTCATACACATGCTCACAGATGTCAGTCTGTCCATTTCGGAGCATGAAGTGACAAGTTTTTTGTTCGGACGGGGAGAGCTGCAGGTCCTCGGCGACCTGCTTAAGCAGCGAGCTGTTCAGGTTGATGCTCAGGCCCTCCATGGGGCGCTCGCCCTTGACCTGACAGCGAACCTTTTGTCCGTCATTGACCAGAAGGTATTGTCCCGCCCGCACGCGGAACAGGCGTTGATTGATCCGGTAGGTTTCCTCTCCGCTCAATACATAGGTAATCCCGATCCCCCGATTGGTGTAGGTGGCTTCGCCATCGGCTAGCCGGGCAAAGGCGAGTCGGGGCACGGTGCGGGGCATGACCTCCTCAAAATTCGATTCATCCAGATACACGCAGGGCAAAACAGAAGTACGCATGCTCATACATTTGAGAGTGAAGACGCCAGAAAAAATCAACGTGAGAGCTGTGTACTTCAGGAGTATCAATACATATACCAAGGATAAGTCCCTGATAGATAGGGGCCTAACAGGTATGGGATTTTAGTTTATGTCCGATTTCGAACAGTGGATGTCCGGAAATGTACGGCTGAAACAGTGTTTTTTGCTTTTTTGGCCCTATTTGGGGGTGGACGACGCCCAAATAGGCAGTTTTGGCCGGGAAATCGGGGCATAGGGCCCGTGCCAGAGGTCTGTTTTCTTCCGGATCGACTAATGCCCCGATCTAATCGACCACTCCCTTGCTGGGCTCGGCAAGCGGCCACACAAAAAACGGCCGCAGATGCGGCCGTGGGTAAAAATGTGGGCGTTCCCCTACAAGATCGATAATGGAACTGGATTAACTACCCCCAACATACAGGGAAGTTGGGAGAAAGTATGGACGGCTTGAGGATAAATATTACAGGCTTTCGGCCAACCACCGCTGTGAGGTGGAAGGCTGCCAATCGCTTTCCCGCCGGGAAGCTGGCACACATAAAGTAGAAAAAGATCTGCTTTCAGGGCAAACATTACATGCGTGTTTGCAGTCTTGGGGTTTTGGTGTTTCGCCATTGAATGGCTAGTTTTGAATGTTAGAACCCTATTATCCTAATCCCAGCTACTATGATCAATCGCATCAGTCTCAACGTCTTTTTGCTGCTGCTGCTCGGGGCCATGATAAGCCCCCTGAACGCCCAGATCCGTACGCCGGCTCCCAGCCCCCTGGCCACGGTCATTCAGGCAGTCGGCCTTTCGGAGATTAAGCTTGAGTATTCACGCCCCTCCGCCCGGGGGCGCAAGGTCTTTGGTGAGCTTGTTCCTTATGGGAAGGTATGGCGTACCGGGGCCAATGCTTCGACCAAGATTACCTTCGGTACCGACGTAACCTTTGGCGGCGAAGCCGTTAAGTCCGGGACTTACGCCCTGTACAGCATCCCCGGTGAGAAGGAGTGGACCTTCATGCTCTACAGCGACCTCACCCTGGGAGGCAACGTCGCTGGCTATGATGAAGCCAACGAGATCGTCCGTGTAACGGCCAAGTCCAGCGCACTCAATCATGAGGTAGAGACCTTTACCCTGGGCTTTGACCACCTGCGTGACGAAAGCGCCCATCTCGTCCTCAGCTGGGCAAAGACCCGCGTGGCCGTGCCGATCACCTGGGATACCGATGGCGCCGTAATGGCCAACATTGAGCGGGTGATGGGAGGTCCCACTGCGGGCGATTACTACCAGGCCGCCGTGTATTATTACAACACCGACCGCGACCTCGACAAAGCCCTAACCTGGATCAACAAGGCCCTGGAAGGTGGCGAGCGCTACTGGATCGTCACCTGGAAAGCCCGTATCCTGGGCAAGATGGGCCACAAGGCTGAGGCCATCGCCACCGCAGAGCGCGCCAAGAAACTGGCCGAGGAAGGCAACAACCCCGACTACGTCAAGATCAATGAAGACCTGATCGCCGGCTGGAAGTAAGGGCCGCGAAAGGAAACCTAGCCGCCCGGCCCGCCGCTTGCGGGCTGGGCTTTTCTTTTTTTTTGCCCATGAAAATCCTCTTTTTCCTGCTGTGTCTGGGGCTGGGTGGCCTGCACGCCCAGCCGCAACTGCGGCTGCGGGTTGCTCCACCGATCGGAGACAGCTTACGGCTGGCTACCCCTACAGAGTCCGTTTCCTTCATGGCCCAGGATTACCGGCTCTTGCCCGCCTATGCCCGCCAAAACCCTCGGGGCTATACCTATCTCTGCCGCCTCGAACTGGAGGTCGAGGAAACCCTGCCCGTGGGGCTATGGTTCAAGATGGACGAGGGACCCAGCCGCCAAACCGGCATGCTGGGCAGTGCCCATCTACGACTGCGGTTCAGGTTGTGGGAGTGAGTGATTCAATAAGGGCAGATCGCACCTGGGTAGTTATCAACTTTCTTTTTCTCACCTATCTTCTCAGTTGAGCAAAGCGAAATCTCGCGAAGCGGGAACCGCCAATCTAATAACTCCACTTCAGTCGCAGAAAAACCGACGAGGCCAGATGCTTGTAGCTTTCCTGATCCTCGGCCAGAAAGACTTGCCCGATGAGATCCAGGTCCCAGTTTTCCCGGATGGAGTAGGTTAGAGTGGGAATGACAGCCGTCAGATGCCTGGTCGTTGCGTAATGGATGCTTTGGCTTTGCGGATCAAAAAAGGGAGAGGCGGCCATGGCCGGGCTGTAGATCACGGTCCCTCCCGCCGCAAACAGCGGCGTGATGTTGCCCGAGACCGTGAGGACACCACTCCAGGTGGCAGGGAAGAGATTCTTGGCCGAAAGGGCGCCCCCGGCCAGGCTGTTACCAAAAAGGGAGCTCCCCTCGGCCGCCTGTGGGTTGCTGAAGTCAACACGGGTGGTGTCGCCCAGGCGGTTGTAAAGAACCCCGCCGCTCAGGTATAAGCCATTGCCGAACACATAGTCGGCCGAGAGGGTGGCACTCAGAGCCTGCCGGGGAAGCCAGCTTTGTTCCTCCAGGGCATAAAACCAGGTCCCTTCGCCCTTGAAGCCAGCGTCGCCGAGGTTGCCTTCCCAGCCCAGGCCGAGGGCAAGATCGCCCTTGAAATAGCCCCCAAGAACCTGTATGTCATAGCCATGGGTGTTGAAGCGATAGAGGCCGGCGGCTACGGTGGTGCTGTCATAGCGCCCGGGGGCCACGGCCACCTCGGCCCGTGACAGCAGGCCGGGGAAGTACTGTATCCGGATAGCGTCGTTGCCGGGGCGCTCTTCGTAGTCAAAGTCAAAGAAGTTGAGGGCGTTGAAAAGGTCATTGGGATTCCAGACCAGATTGACGCCCCAGTTGATGCGCTGCCGGCCGGCGCGGACGTCCCATTTGCCCTGGGAATAAGACACATAGGCCCTGTCTACCAGGCTGTGCAGGACCACATAGTCATTTTCTGCCCAGCGTACCGAGAGGTCCAGCAGGCCCTCATACTGATCCACCTGCCGGGCATAGGCCGCACCCAGGACCGATTGTTGGCCGTCGGCAAAGAAGAGGCGGTTGCGCAGCCCGGCCGAAAAGGACCAACTTTCCGAGGCAAAATAGGTCAGGTTCAGCCGGTGGTGGACCAGATTGGTGGTGAGGGGACTCCCCAGCGCACCGGCCGGCAGGCCGGTGAAGGTGGTGCTGTTGAGGTATTTGGTATAGCCGTTGATTTCCCAACGTGAAGGGGCTTCCTGCCCCTGTAGGGGCTGGCTTCCCAGCAGCAGGAGAAGGCTCCAGCAAATAATGGCGGTGCGTAGCATGGGGGATCGTTTGGGTATGAGAAGCATCAGGCTTCGGGCACGGGGTTTTCTTCCCGGCGGATGTCGCTGACCACGACTCCGTCTTCGAGGGTGATGACGCGCCGGGCCCGGTCGATCACCCGCTGATCATGGGTTGAGAAGACAAAGGTGATCCCCTCCTGCCGGTTGAGGTTGGCCATGATGTCGAGCAGGTTGGCGGTGGAGTGAGAGTCGAGGTTGGCGGTAGGCTCGTCGGCCAGTACAAACTTGGGCTTGGGCGCGAGGGCGCGGGCCACGGCTACCCGCTGTTGCTGTCCGCCCGACATCTTGGTGGGGCGGTTGTCCATGCGATCCCCGAGGCCGACGGCCTCAAGCAGGGCCTGCGAGCGGGCTTCCCGCTCGGCTCGGGACCGCTTTTGCAGCAGCATGACAAACTCGACATTTTCTCGTGCGGTCAGGACCGGGATCAGGTTGTAGGCCTGGAAAACAAAACCGATGTTGTGCAGGCGAAAGTCAATCAACTGGTTGTTGCTCAGTTTGGAAATGTCCTGTCCGCCGACGATGACTTCCCCTTCGGTGGGCCGGTCCAGGCCCCCGATGATGTTGAGCAGGGTGGTCTTGCCAGAGCCAGAAGGCCCTACAATGGCGGTAAATTCGCCGGCTTCGATTTGCAGGCTCACACCATTGACCGCCTTGACGGGGACGGCCCCTTCGTAAGTTTTGTGGAGGTTAGTGGTTTCTATGACGTTCATTTTTCGTTATGCGTTGGGAGTTATGCGTGATGCGTGGGGGAGGTTTAAGCCATCCCTTCTTTCTCGTAGGCGCGTCTACGCGCCGGTCTCGCCTCTCGCTTCTGACAGCGAAGCGGTCTGGCTATACATTAGTGGGCCCGGACAGCCTCGACGGGATTGAGTTTGAGGGCCTTGATGGCGGGGTAGATAGCGGAGAGGACTGCGGCTACGGCCACGATGAGCATGACCTGCCAGTAGTAGTTGGGGTCCAACTCGGGGTAGACGACTGAGCTCATACCAAACTCTTCCAGGCCTTGGGAGAAGGCCGACATGTCTATGCCGTTGCCGGGCTGTCCCATCCAGCTGACCATGCCCCAGGCGGCGAAGAGACCAAAGGGAACCCCGATCATGGCCATAAAGAGTGTTTCCAATATGATCATGGCAAAGATGCGGAACTTGTTCATGCCCACGGACATAAGCATGCCCAGTTCATGCGTGCGTTCCAGGACAGCCATAAGCATGGTGTTGATGATGCCAAAGGCCAGGGCCAGGACGATAATGCCGATGAAGATGTACATCATCTGGTCCATGGTATCGGCAAGCAGGCGTAACTCTGGGGAGATCTCACGCCAGTCTTCCACGAGCGCCTCCGGTGCCAGCGCAGAGACTTCCGTCTTGATGATACCGGCTTCTTCTTTGTTGGGTCCCAGCAGCGCGATTTCGTGCAGCTCGCCTGGCAGCCCCAGCATATCTTGCAGATCTTCGCTCAGGACAAAGACATTGGCCTCGTCGTACTGGCTGTTGAAGCTTTTGTAGATGCCTGCGATGCGAAAGGCCTTGGAGACCATTTCGCCCTCGGCATCCTTGAGGGTAAGGACCACCTTCTTGCGCAGGCCCAGCTTGTGGGCCTCGGCGGTGCGCTGGGAGATCAGGATGGGGTTGCGGGATACGCCGTCGAAGTAGGTGCCTTCCACCAGCTTCTGGTCCAGCTTGGTCACGACCGCCTCCGTTTCCGGCATAATGCCGTTGATCATGACGCCGCCCGTCTTGCGGGCGGAGGCGATCATGCCAAAGGCTAGGCTGCGGCCGGTGGCCCCGACCACATCGGGCAACGCTTGTACCTGGGTCAGCAGATCGGGACCATCGGGGATGAAATTGTTGATGTCCCTTTCCCCCTTGAAATCCGGGTGATGCACCTGTACGTGCGAGACCATGGTCTCCAGTTGGTCGCGGGCCCGCTGCTCGCTCAGACCAATGGAGAAGGCGGAAAGAAACAGACCGGCCCAGAGGCCGAGGGCGACGGCGACGATGACGACCAGGCTCCGGGTGGGGCTGCGCCAGATGTTTCGCCAGGCAATGAGGGTTAGCATATTGGAGAGGTGAGAGGTCAGAAGTCGAAAGTCGGAAGTCAGAGGTCAGACGGAGGATCGTAGGGACGCCCGGCAGGGCGTTATCCCTTGTGTTCCGGGGGTTATTTCCCTCGTGACTTTGGCTGCCTATCCGCGCATCGACTCGACGGCGTCCATGCGGGTGATTTTGAAGAAGGGATACAGGGAGATCAGCAGGGTGATGACAAAGACGATGCTGGCCTGATTGATGAAGACCGTGGGGTCCAGGGAGGCAGGCATGAGCGCCTCAAAACCGTAGTCGGCGTACATGTCGGCCATTTCGCCCCCGCTCAGGTCAATGGGATTGGCCTTGAGCCAGGCGGCAACAGGGATGGTTGCCCCTATGCCGGCCAGGACACCGATTCCGTTGATAAACAGCAGTTCCAGGACTACCATGGCGGCGAGTTTGAGCCGCTTCATCCCTACCGCGATCATGACCCCGAACTCAAAGCGGCGCTCCTGGGTCATCATGAGCACGGTGCCAAAGATCCCAAAGCCGATGACCAGGTAGAGGATCAGCAGATAGACGTAAGAGGCACCGACGTCGGCCTCCATCATCTGAACCAGCTCGGGCATCATCCCGCGCCAGTCCATGACCTCAAAGGCGGCGGTGTCCAGCTCCGTCTGGAGGGCTTTGACCACCCGGGGGGCCTGGGTCCCCTGGTCCAGGACCAGGGCGAGAGAGGTCAGGCGCGCAGGCGCGCCGTAGAGGTATTGAGCCTCTGGTAGGGTCAGGTAGATCAGGTTGTTATTGAGCTCGGGCGAGCCAAACTTGAGCAAACCCTGGATGGGGTACTTGCCCACGGCTGTGGCACCGTGATAGCCCTGGCTTAGCAGCACAAGGGTATCATGCAGGCCTACCTTGAGGTTTTCGGCCAGGCCCTGGGCCACCAGAAGCCCCTGGTCACCGGGACCGAGATAGGTCCCGGCCACCAGCTTTTCCTGGAGTTGGGTCAGCCGGTTTTCGATCTCCGGATCGCAACCGATCACCTGGGCAGCCAGGCTTTTTTCGTCCGAGGCGGCCAGGGCAAAGGACTCCAGCCGGGGCACGGCTTCGGTCACAAAGCGGGTCGCGAGCACCTGCTCGCGCAGGTCGGGCGTGGCTTCAAAGCTGTTGTCCAGCACCTGATCGTCCCAGTATCCGGCCTGGTGTACCTGGACGTAGCCAGAGTAAAAGCCAACGACATTGTCGATCATTTTTTCGTACATCCCGAGCTGGATCGAGCTCATGAGCGTCGAAAGCAGGACGGCGAAAAACACTGCGGTCGTGGTGATCAGCGTCCGGCGGCGATTGCGCCACAGGTTACGCCAGGCCATTTTGAGAATAAGCATGAGGAGGGGTCAGAAGTCAGAGATCAGAAGTCGGAGGTCAGACTTGCCCTGAGCTGTGTCGAAGGGAGTCGGAGGTCAGAGAAGAGAGACTAGAAAGGAAATCGTAGGGGCATCCCGCAGGTACGCCCTACAGACGATGCTTTCTGCTCCGCTGGGGGTAAAAACCACGCCCAGGACATAGGCCTCCCTTGGTAGGAAGGGCTTACCGCACCCGCTTCATATTCTGCACGGAGAAGAAGCTTTCCGGGATGGCATCGTCAAAGACGATCTTGTCAAAGGTGAGGATGGTCTTGTTGCCCTCCTCCTCGACAGGCACGACTTCCAGACGGGTGGCAAAGGGCCGCCCGCCCATGTTCTTGACTTGAGAGGCCTGCATCACATTCACCAGATAGCCATCCTCGTCAAAAAACTCGGTGCGCATCTGCAGATAGTCCTTCTGGTCCACCCAGAGATTGACCTTCCCCCAGACGACAGCGATGCCTTCCTTGGGGACCAGCTGGATCTTCCAGCATGTGCGGCCTTCAATCACCGAGTCCTGCAGCATCGTGTGGGTGTAGTCATCCACGATGGAGACTTCGCGGACCAGGTCCTCATTGGTGATGTCGGCCCCCATCCAGGATTGGGACATCATCGATGGGGGGAGTTTGATGGTACGCTCGATGCGGGGCATCCAGTTCCAGACCTCGTTGCCCCGCTTGAGGGTGGCGGTGCCCTTGTCACGTGCCGGGGCCGTGACCAGAATCAGGGCATATTCGTCGCCCCGGCCCCATGACTTGAGCGACATGGTACGCGTCCAGTCGGGGCGGATGATCTCCATCGTCATCTCGGAGTAGGAGGATTCCACGCCGCGGCGGCGGTTTTCGGATTCCTGCAGAATCTGTTTGGGGCTTTGCGCCAGACTCAGCAGGGGCGTGAGGGTTAGGATTATCCCAAAAAGAAAACGGGTCATAATCATTGTAGTGGGAGAGTAGGTGTGACTAGAGAATGGGTAGGGAAAGGGGAGAAAAGGATTAATCATGAGCGGCATTGGCTTGCGGGCTACTTTTGCCCACATAGCGGGCCAGGAGAAAGTGCTTCATGGTTTCGACATCCGCCTGGTTGTCAAGAAGAAAAGACTGGATACCCAGGCCGTCCATGGCGGCGGCCAGAAACATGGCCTCCTGCCGGGGCTGGGCAAAGCCCCGGGCCGCCATCAGAGATTCGAAGTAGCTGATTTGCACCTCATAACGCCCTTGCATGTGCGTCTTTAACTGTGGAAAGTGCTCCAACTGTAGCGAGACCGCACCCATCAGGCTTGCCTGATGCCGGTGGGCATCCAGGTAGGCAAAGCTCCCTTCAATGATGGCGGTGAGCTGGGCCGTGGGGTCGGGCAATTGCTTGACCTGCTCCAACGCCTCCTCGGCATGAGCGATCACGCCGAAAACCAGGGCCTCCATGAGTTCTTCCTTGCTGTCAAAGTAGTTGTACATCAGGCCTTTGGAGATGCCCGCCTGCTTGGCGATCTGGTGATGCTGGTCGCATGATACCCTTGGCTGCCAAATAGCTCCAGGGCGGCTTCCAAAATCTTGGCGCGGCTTTGCTCGCGCATTTCATCCCATTGTTCGCTGCTTCGAGGACTCATATAAAAAAGAAAAGAAGTTTATGAATGACCGGTCGGTCAATGTACGCATTTTCTGTAAACCGGGTTCTTTTTCGGTCCACTTTTTTTGGCCATCCCCGCACATTTTCTCATTTTCCCTCATGGTCCGTCCCGCCTACCGTTTGCTTTGGCTCGCGCTCGCGCTCGCGAGCTGTTTCCAGATCCGGCCCGTCGAGCCGCCCGGCCAGCCCGTGTCCGACTGGGTGAGCCCCACCGATTACGAGATCCTGCTCCAGAACCTCCGTGAGGCCATCGCCCAAGGCAATACCCAGAATTACCTGCGCTGCTTTCAGCAGGATTCCCTGCGCTTTGCTCCCGCTGCCACTCTTTTCAATGACAATGAGAGCATCTGGCTCAACTGGTCGATTTTTGACGAGCAGGCCTGGTTTGACAACATGCTCGCCAATCTCAGCACTGGCGCCGGCAACAGCCTGATCCTGCAGCAGCAGGATCTGCAGGATGTCACCGCTGATTCCCTCCGCTACGTCGGGGAGTATACCCTCCGCATCAATCATACGGACACCACCCTCACCACCCTCTTTCAGGGGCAGCTTCAGCTCCTCATCAAGGCCAATAGCTTCAACGAGTGGGAGATCCACCGCTGGACCGACATTGAGCTCTATCCTGATTCCAGCTGGAGCGAGCTCAAGCTGCGCTTTGTTCAATAGGGATGTTGCCTGCCTGGTCTTCGCCGTGACACCAGGCAAGGCAGCCGGGGGGCGCCTACGGCAGCACCAGATCCACCACCACCGGGCGGTGGTCTGAGCCCACGGGCGGTCCTACTGTCCGCCCCGACACACCGATCCCCGGGCTCACCAGCACATGGTCCAGGTCAATGCCTGCGATGCCCCAGTGGCTGCGCCAGCTGGGTTGGCGCCCCCATCCCAGCCGGGAGTCCCGCAGGCCCGTCTCCCGGCACAGTCGCCGGAATACCTGCCCGAAGCCGGTGGTATTCAGGTCCCCGGCGAGGACCGTCTGATCCGGCAGCGTGCGCCGCAGGCGCGGCAGCTCCGCCAGAATCTCATTGCGCCAGCGCATCGATTGGCGGTTGGGAGGCGAGGGCGGGTGCACCGCCAGCAGGCCCAGCGGGCCGGCGGGCGTCTCGACGACGGCTTGCAGAGTTGGGACCTGGACCGCGGCCAGATAGTGGGTGGTGGTGTCCCGCAGGGGGTATCGACTCAGGATCATCAGGCCAAAGTAGCCCCACTTGGGGGCGGCATAGCGGTAAGGATAGGCTGCCCGGAGCGGCCGCAAGGCCGCGGCCCAGGCCGGGGTGACCTCGGTCAACACGACGATGTCGGCCTGGGTGTCGAGCAGGTATGCCCGAACCGTCTCATAGGTCCGGGCATGCTTCAGGACATTGAGGGTGATGAGCCGCAGGGATTCTCCGGGGAGTGGGGTGGGGGTAGGGCCATAAAGCGGGGCCATGCGCCCGATGATCAGGCCTATCAGGACCAGGGCGGGGAGTGCGGCCCAGCGGGGCCGCAGCCATAGGTACCCTACCGCAGCCGGAATGAGCAGTAGGCCAAAGTGCCCCAGCCAATGGCTGAGCAGTTCGGGTACGCCCAGCTCACCTCCAATCCAGGCTAGGAGGCCAAGCGTACACAGGAATCCATAGGACGCGAACAGGCAAGCCTTGATCCACCTTGGCTTGGAAGGTAGCTTCGTCGCTGGAAAACTCATCGTATAGGGGGCGTTTCCGCTCAAGCTTGGTCCAGGATTCGCGCCCGGGCCTCATTTCTTACATCAAGGAGGCACGAATTCTTTCCCAAATATAACACCCGCTTGCTGGAATAACCATTGCCCGTTACATTTAGGCAGGGAGATACAGTGTTTCCCGGGGGTGTTTTGGATAGGGACGAGCGAAATGAACCAAGATGATGCTAATAAAGTATTGGCAATGGGTATCTGATCTGGGAATAGGTGATTCGACAGATCCTGGCAAGGCCAAGCGGATACGCCTAAGTAACCGGGTTGCTGTCCTGGGGGCTTTGCTTATTTCTCATCAGCCCTGGTATTATTTCAAACTGGGGCTACATTCCCTGGGGTGGTTGCACCTGCTGACCATCCTGGCCCTGTTGCTGGTACCCTGGACCAATGCGACCGGGAAGGACCGCATGGCCCGGATTATGCTGTTTCTGCTCGTCGACGTCAATGTTGTCTTTATTGACATGATCAATGGCCTCGGTGGAGGGGATGAGTTGGCCCTGTTGGTTTCCATCCCGGCGATCTTTATGTTTTTTGACATCCGTACCGAGCCCCGCCTCCTTTGGGCGATGGTTTTTGCGGCCTTTTGCTCCTTTGGGTTGATATACTTTTTGGATCAGGGGGTTTTTGAATGGCAGCAGCTGAGTGATGAAATATCTAAAGAAGCTTATATTGTTAATTTTCTTACCACCGCCATCCTGCTGATTGCAGTGGCACTTTACTTTATGCGGCTTTCGTACCGTGAGGTGGACGACATCAGCTTCCGGGCTCGCAAACAGCTGCAGACCGCTTTGGATCATGCGCAAGATGCGATCTTTTTGATTGACCCTGAGCAACTGACCATTATCCAATGCAATGCACAGGCCGTAGAGCGGTTTGGAGTGGAGGACAAAGCTGACCTGGAAGGGAAGTCGGTGGAACTCCTGGCCTGGGATACCCGGGGAGAATCGGAGCTCCGGGAGATCCAGGCTTTTATCCGGGAAGGGATTTCCCGGCAGGAGCGGGAGCAGGCCTATGTTTCCCTGAAGGGGGAGCATTTCTGGGGGCGTACCGCCTATTCGATGTTTGATTATGAGGGCAAAGAGTTGCTGTTTCTCCGCATCACGGATATCACGGCCTCAAAGGAGGCCCATCTTGCCCTGCTCGCCGCCAAAGAGCAGGCCGAAGCTGCCAACCGGGCAAAGACGAACTTTCTCAACAACATGAGCCATGAGTTTCGCACGCCCATCAATGGCATGCTCCACCTGTCTCAGGAAATTCGGGATAGTGTCGAAGATGAGGATTTGCAGGAGTTCGCCAATATGCTGTATGACTCTTCCGCCCGTCTCCACCGTACCCTGAGCCTGGTGCTGGATGTGGTGCGCCTGGAGTCCGGGGATTTACCTACCGTGCCGCAGACCTTTTCCTTGGGAGACTTGCTCAGAGATATCATGGGGCATTTTACGGCCGAGGCGGAAAAGAAGGGCTTGATTTGTGAGGTGGAAATCGGTTCCGAGGGCAGAGAGGTGCGTCAGCTACAGGATCTGGCGCGGCTCACCATCACGCATATGCTGAGCAATGCCATCAAGTTTACGCCTTCGGGCGGAGCGGTGATGGTGAATGTCACGTACCTGGATCCGGCCGAGGACATGCCGTCCATGGCCCGGGTGACCATTCGCGATACGGGCGTGGGGATGAGCCAGGACTTTATGGAGCAGCATCTATTCTCTCATTTTATCCAGGAAAGCGAGGGGCTCAACCGGCGCTTTGAGGGCACTGGCCTCGGGATGGCCATCGTGCAAAAGTGTGTTGAACTCATGCGGGGACGCATCACGGTGCGGAGCGAAAAAGGCAAGGGCACCGAATTCAGACTGATCTTTCCGGTGGAGTGGGACCGGGTCGGGGCGGAGAACTTGGCCCAGGCTTCTTATTAGAAGCTTTCAAAGGGGCGTCCCGGTAGGGCCTCCCTCCCCGGCTATCCATACCTGCTGACGTGCTGTGACCCGATCGTTGGATCTTGCTTCTTCGCGCCGCATTCGCGTATTTGCCAGGCCCATCCAAAGGATGGGCTAGCACATACCATTATGAGCGACGTACAAGTAATTGATTTTGATAAAGGAGATGGCCTTATCCCCGCCATCGTGCAGGATGCCCGCACCGATCAGGTGCTTATGCTGGGCTATATGAATGAGGTCGCCCTGGCCCGCACGCGGGCCACCGGCAAGGTTACCTTCTTCAGCCGCAGCAAACAGCGGCTTTGGGTCAAGGGGGAAACGTCCGGCAACTTCCTGCATCTCGAAAGCATCAAGGTCGACTGCGACGGAGATACCCTCCTCGTGCGGGCCCGCCCACAGGGCCCCGTCTGCCACAAGGGCACCGACACCTGCTTTGCGGAGACCAACCATAGCCCCCTGGGCTTCCTGCACACCCTGGAGGGCGTGATCCATGATCGGCGGGAACATCCCCGCAAAGGCTCCTATACCACCTCGCTCTTTGAGCGAGGGATCAACAAGATCGCCCAAAAAGTGGGCGAAGAGGCGGTAGAGGTGGTGATCGAGGCCAAGGATGAAAACGATGACCTCTTCAAAAACGAGGTAGCCGATCTGCTCTACCACCTCATGATCCTGCTGGAAGCCAAGAAGGTTTCCCTGACCGAGATTGTCTCGGTCCTGGAGACACGGCACCAATAGGACTCCTGGCGTGGCATCTGCTCTGACATCTGATATCTGACGTCCGACATCTGCCTTCTGACCTCTTCTCCCACTATGCGCATCGCCCTGATTGGTCCCGAAGATCGTATCGCTGAGTGGCAGCAACGTCTGCCCCACATCGAGCCGGTATACGTCGCCACCACGCCGCCGCCCTTCCACGACCGGCCGGATATCGATCTGGTGTTTGACCTGGACCTGGACCAGGACCCCGAGCGCATGGCCGCTTATGCGCCCGTACCAGGGCTCATGGTGATCGGCTGCGCCGTGAAGCGCACCCTGGCGGAACTGGCGCTCTGGGGCGGGCGTCCGCCCGCCGGGAGCCTGGTTGGCCTCAATGCCCTGCCGACCTTCCTGCACCGACCTGCCTGGGAATTCAGCCTCTATCAGTCCGAAGACCGCGAGCGGCTGGAGCTGATCTGTAACGAACTGGATCTGGCCTGGGAGATCGTTGAGGATCGTCTGGGTATGGTCACCCCCCGCGTGCTGGCCATGATCATCAATGAAGCCTGCACCCTGGTGCAGGAGGGGACCGCCTCGCCCGGTGACATCGATGCGGCGATGCGCCTCGGCACCAATTATCCTCTGGGACCGCTCGCCTGGGCCGCCGCCATCGGCCCGGAGCATTTGGTCGAGCTGCTGGACCTGCTGCGACAGGAAACCGGCGAAGGCCGCTTTCGGGTGGCTCCCCTGTTGCGAAACCTGCTGCGGCGGGGAGAATGGTTTGATGTGAGGGCAGACGCATAAGCCTTTGGCAGCTCTTTTTCAGCCGGGCAATGATTCGTCCCAAGCGACGTTATTTATAAATGAGCGGCTTTTCCCTCCCATGCAGACCGCACCTGCGCCGTGCGTACCTACAGGCTATTGCTATTCGCCCTGTGCGGATATGAAATAGTCGTGCCGCTTGCCGGCACGGTATATACCTGCTTTGGGCCGTCGGCCTGAACATTTTGGGTTAAAGTAAGCGACCCCGGATCATCGATCCGGGGTTTTTCGTTCGCGCCGGGGTGGTGCTACCTCAAACACAAAGCCCTCTTCGCAGAGGCGATCATAGCGGTCTTTGTCAAATCGATACAGCCGCGCGGCCCGGTGGGCCACCTCGCGCTGATATTCGGGCAAGGGGATCAGCAGATCCATGCGGGTGAGCTTGCGGCGAAAGTTGGGCTTGTCCAGGGGCAAGCCCAGGATGGCCTCATATAGCTGCTGCAGTTGCAGCAGGGTAAATTTCTCCGGTAGCAGTTCAAATCCTACCGGCTGGTGCCGGATGTTGCGGCGTAAGGTGGCCATGCCTTCCTGGAAAATGGCCTCATGATCAAAGGGCAAAGCGGGCAGCTCAGTCACGGGAAACCAGCGCGCCTTGGCGCTGTGGCTGGTAAGGGGATGGCGGTCGGCTGAAATCAGGGCATAATAAGCCAGCGTGACCACCCGCCGGGGCGGGTAGCGGTCCACCGCGCCAAAGGCGCGCAGCTGAGCGAGGTACAGATCCTGGAGGCCGGTAAGCTGCCGCAGGATGCGGCGGGAAGCATCGTCTATGCTCTCCGAGCGCAGGATAAATCCTCCCGGCAGGGCCCATTGGCCCTGGGCTGGGGCATCTTCCCGCGAGATGAGCAGCAGGCGCAGCTGCCCTTCTCCAAACCCAAAAATGAGACAATCGATTGAGAGCTGGTCCAGCATGTCAGCCATGTAGCCAAAATTTGAGCCGATTATTTTCTCCTACCCATTGTGGGCGTCAGGTAAATCTACTAACTTGTAGTCAAAATGACTATAACTTAATTCGTTTTCCTATGGCTAACTCGGCCTCTTCCTCGCGACAGCTGCTCCTCGGCGAACGGGAGTACTTTCCCGGCATCGGTCCCATTGTATACGAGGGCCCGGAAACGGACAACCCGCTGGCATTTCGGTTTTATGACGAAAACCGGCTGGTAGGGGGCAAAAGCATGAAAGACCACTTTCGCTTTGCCATGGCCTACTGGCACAGCCTCTGCAACACCGGCGGCGATCCCTTCGGGATCGGGCCGAAGGTCTTTCCCTGGCTACAGGCCAGAGATCCCGTCCAGCAGGCCAGGGACAAGATGGACGCGGCCTTTGAGTTTATGACCAAGCTGGGCTTGCCGTTCTACTGCTTTCACGATGTGGATCTGGTCGAGGCTGGCGACGACCTCAAGACCTACAGTGCCCGCATGGAGGCCATCGTCGCCTATGCCAAGGAAAAGCAGGCGGCTTCCGGCATACAGCTGCTTTGGGGTACGGCCAATCTGTTTTCGCATCCCCGCTATATGAATGGAGCCGCCACCAATCCGGACTTCAGTGTCCTGCCTTATGCCGCCACCCAGGTCAAGCATGCGCTGGACGCCACCATTACCCTCGGGGGAGCGGGCTACGTGTTCTGGGGAGGCCGGGAGGGCTATATGTCTCTGCTCAATACCGACATGAAGCGGGAGCAGGAGCATCTGGCCCGCTTCCTCACCATGGCCCGGGACTACGGCCGCAAGCAGGGTTTTACCGGGACCTTCTTCATTGAGCCCAAGCCCTGCGAGCCTACCAAGCATCAGTATGATTACGATGCCGCCACGGTGCTCAACTTCCTCCGGGCCTACGATCTGATGGACGACTTTGCCCTCAACATCGAAGTCAACCACGCCACCCTGGCCGGGCACACCTTCCAGCACGAGCTGCAGGTGGCCGCCGATGCGGGCAAGCTAGGCAGCATCGACGCCAATCGGGGTGATTATCAGAATGGTTGGGACACCGACCAGTTTCCCAACAATCCCCTGGAGCTGACCGAGGCCATGTTGGTGATTCTCGAAGCCGGCGGCTTAGGGGGCGGTGGCATCAACTTTGACGCCAAAACCCGGCGCAACTCCACCGATCTGGTGGATCTGTTTTATGCCCATATCGGCGGGATGGATGTCTTTGCCCGGGCCCTGCTGGCGGCTCAGGCCATTTTGGAAGACGGGACCTACACGGCCCTGCGCCAGGCGCGCTATGCCAGCTTTGATAGCGGCGAAGGGGCAGCTTTTGAAGCCGGAAGCCTGAGCCTGGAGGCCCTGTGCGAGCTGGCCGGGGAGGAGCCCCCGTTGGTCAGTGGCCAACAGGAGCGCTACGAAAACCTCATCAACCGCTTCGTCTGAAGGTTTTTTGCTTGAATCATTAACTAATTTTTTGACCTCCTTTCTTACACGAAGGGAGGTCAACCCTTTTTAAGGCTGTAAGAATCCGCCTGCTTTGTGCTAGTCATCGGGTCTGAGGGGGCCTACCTTCCAATTGGGAAGGCATAGCCCCCGCCTTTTTATGACTCTACCCAATCTCAAACGTTTCCCAACATTATCCGAACTCTTCGGTAAGCGCCTTTTTTTGCACCGGCTGTTGTATGGAGCCGTCTTGGGGTCGCTGCTTTTGTCGGGGATGACCCGCGATCAGGTGCATGCCGACTATGTA
>RFHL01000249.1 GCA_003696875.1 Bacteroidota bacterium
CTTCATTCCCGGACCAGGCCAGACCAGGGCCAGCATACCCGCCAGCAGGGCCAGAGCGATGCCCAGCCGCCAGCGGCGACGGTTTCGCCGCTGCATCGCGGCGTGATCCGGAGGGATCGCACCCTCCTCTTCGAATTCGACCAGGGTCTCCAGAAGTTGCCGGACATGGAAACGATAGTTGGCATCCTGAGCCCAAAAGCCCAGCAACATGGCCAGCAAGATCCCCCCCCAGGCGCGGGCAACGCCCAGACCAGGTAGAGCAAGGCCGGAACGACCACGGCTTTGAGGGCAGTATCCAGCCTGAGGCCCCGGCGAAACTGCCGGCCGAGGTCCCGGCCCTGGCCGCGCAGGTAGCGCTGCAGCCGATCCTGGGTCAGGGAGGCCTGCCCAAAACCTGTTTCCTGGCGCCAGGAAGCTTGGAGTTCGGAGAGATCTGGCTTTTTCATCACGCTTGGGTTGGGGCAAGGAGCCGGGCAAGTTTGGCTTTGATCCGTACGGGGCGGACACCGACATTCTTCTCGGACATCCCGAGCGCCTGGCCAATACCCGCAAACCCTCACTCCTCCCCCAACCGTAGCATCTCCCGTCCGGCCAGCAAAAAGGCCCCGCTCGCATAGACATGCGACTCATGGGCAAAGAAGGGATAGGGATCCCCCGCCACTTGCTGCACGTAGCCGAGACGGCCTTCGTCGTTGACGTGGGCACAGAGGGCGCTCCAGGCTCTCTCCACCTGAGGACGGTATGTCTTATCTATCAAGCCGTGGTTTAGCCCCCAGGCCAAGGCAAAGGTGAAAAAGGCGCTGCCGCTGGATTCGCCCTGATCGAGATAGGCCGGGTCGAGCAGGCTCACCCGCCACAGGCCATCCTCGTCCTGGATGGAGAGCAGCTTATGGGCCATCTCGCGGTACTGCTGCTCAAACTTGCCCCGGTTCCCGTAGTCGGCGGGCATGTAGGTGAGCATTCGGGCCAGGCCGGCAATGACCCAGCCATTGCCGCGGGCCCAGAAGATCTTTTTGCCGTTGTCGGTACGCCGCTCGAAGTAGCGGTCGTCGCGGAAGTAGAGCGAGTCTTCGGGCGAATACAGATAATCGGAGGTCTTCCACCATTGGGTATCGGCGTATTCGAGGTACTTTGGCTCGCCGGTAAGCTGGCTCATCTTGGCAAAAGAAGGCGGTGCCATGTAGAGCGCGTCACACCAGCTCCACCAGAAAAACTTGGCGTTATTGCCTTCGAACCGCACGTCGGTGGCCC
>RFHL01000250.1 GCA_003696875.1 Bacteroidota bacterium
ACACGACCCGGACCGGCTGGCTGTGGAACTTCGGGGACGGCAGCCAATCCTCCCTGCAGCATCCGGTGCATGCCTATGACGAATGGGGCACCTACGACGTCTCACTGGTCGTGACCAATGTCCTCGGCTGTACCGATACCCTGGTGAGCCCGCAGCTTATCGACATCTATCAACCGCCGGTGGCGGCTATTCAGGCCAGCGACACCAGTGGCTGTGTGCCCTTCCAGGTGGACTTTGAGGACTTCAGTACCAGTACCTACGGCCTGGCCGGCTGGGAATGGTTTGTCAATGGCACGCCAAAAGGGGCTTCGCAGAGCTTCAGCCAGTTTTTTGGGGTGGTGGGCGACTACGAGATCACCCTCGTTGTTACCGATGCCAATGGCTGTACAGATACCACCACACAGATTGTGTATGTACGACCCGTGCCGGTAGCCAACTTTATGACCGCCGACACCCTGGGCTGTGCGCCGCAGGTGGTGCCCTTCACCGACCAGACCGTGCATACACCGACCGAATGGCTGTGGAGCTTTGGCGACGGGACCTATTCTGACCAGCAGAACCCCTTCCACACCTATGATGAGGATGGAATCTATACGGTCAAGCTGACGGTCATCGACGCCTACGGCTGTACGGATGAGATCGAGAAAATCAACTACATCCGGCTGGATCACCCGACCATCAACTTCACGGTGGATTACACCCCGGGTTGCCCGCCCATACAGGCGCACTTTGAGGCGACGGGTGGCGGCCTGATGGGGATGGCCAAGTGGCAGTGGAACTTTGGCGACGGCATCGCCACGACGGTACTGCGCGACACCGTGGTACACGGCTACCAGGCCTCGGGCCTCTTTGACGTGACCCTGATCGGGACCGATTCACTGGGTTGTGCCACGACGCTCACCAAGCCGCAGTTGATTGAGGTGCTGGGTGACATCATTCCCGACCCGATTCATATGCACCGGGTGAGTGTGCTGCGGGATGATCAGGTCGAAATCGTCTTTGCGCCGCACAAGGATGAGGACTTCAAGATGTACACCATCTACCGCGAGGAGCCGGGCGTAGGCTTTGTGCCGATCCACACCACGTACTACGTGAATGATACCATCTATATCGATGGGGATGTAGCGGCCAATGAGCAGAGCTATTGTTACAAGGTGACGGCGACCAACCACTGTGGGACCGAGTCCGACATGGCCCTGACCGAGACCCATTGTAGCATTGATCTGGTGGCCACGCCGGTGCCGGGCGAGATCATCATCACCTGGAATCCCTACTACGGCTGGGATGAGGTGACCCAGTATGAGATCTACCGCGTCGAAGGCTATGGACAGGCCAACAACTCCTTTATCGGGATTGTACCGGGCTATGTCAACCGCTTCACCGAGCCCTTCGAGCATTGCTTCAACAACGTCGCCTACCGTGTCCGGGCCATCGGGCCGAGGGATATAGAGGTGGCGTGGAGTGATACGGCGCAGGCCGTGAATGTGGCCGGCATCCGGGGCAATCCGACCGAGATCGTTCGCGCCACGGTGGAGGACAACAGTGCCGTGCTGGTGGAATGGAAACCCTTTAGCCTGCCGGGACAGACGACCGTCTATATCGATCGCTCCATCAACGGTGGCAGCTATGAGCGGCTGATGAGCCTGCCGGCGGGCGAGCTGAGCTTTACCGACCGGGATGTGGATGTGAACAATTACTTCTACATGTACCAGGTACAGGTTCAGGACAGCTGTGGCAACAAGACGCCTCTGAGCAATCAGGCTCGGTCAATTCTCCTTACCGCGGAGCAGACCAATGGCATCACGACCCTGCGCTGGACGCCTTATGAGCAGTGGCGCTACGGGGTGCGGGAGTATGTCGTGGAGATCTTTAACGATACCCTGAACAGCTGGCAGGTACGCGACCGGATCCAGGGCACCCGCCTGGAGTACGAGGATCGCGGCGTCAGCCTCAATCAGGGTGAGTACTGCTACCGCGTGCGGGCAATCGAGAATGGCGGCAACGGTGCCGAAAGCCTGTCTAACCAGGTGTGTGTACGCTCCGAGGCCAAGCTCTTCGCGCCCAATGCCTTCACCCCAAATGGCGATGGGATCAAC
>RFHL01000251.1 GCA_003696875.1 Bacteroidota bacterium
CATGAGAGGCTTCCCCTCGGTCCCGTAAGTCCCCCTTTGGGGGCTCGCCCCAACCTCAGATAAATCGTATCTTCCCCCCATGAACCCGGAAGCCCTCCATTCCCTCTTCCTCGCCCACTACTCCCGCCTCTGCCGGCAGGCCCTCGCCCACACCGGGGAGGCGAGCCTTGCCGAAGGCCTCGTCCAGGATGCTTTCGTCGCCCTGTCGGCGACCCCAGCCACCCCCGATCCCCTCGCTCGGCTCGAAGCCGGGCTCGCTTCCGCCCTCGCTGCCTACCCGGCGGCGGATGTGCTCCCGCCTGACCTCAGCCAGCTCGCCCCCGCTGACCACGACCGCCTCCGCGCCTTCTTCCAGCGGGACCCCACCGCCGGACAACCCGCCGGTTCCGACCGCACGGCCCTTCTCCTACCGCTGGCCAGCCTGCTGACCGGCGGCACCGATCCCGCCGACCTCCGGGTCGCTGCCTACCTCACCGGCCTCGCCACCCCCACCGAGGAGCATCAGCTCCGCCATTGGGTCGATGCCGAGCCTGTACACAG
Source organism: Bacteroidota bacterium (assembly GCA_003696875.1). GTDB lineage: Bacteria > Bacteroidota > Bacteroidia > J057 > J057 > RFHL01. Next base: position 541 of record RFHL01000251.1, read on the forward strand.
CGAGCGCTTCGAGGCGGCCTACGAGCGCTGGGACGCGCTGCGCCAGCATCCGGACTGGTACCAGCCCGATGTGGAGGCCGGCTGGGAGCAGGTGCGAGGCCGCTTGCAAGTGTTGCCATTGGCCTCTCCGGCGCCCTCGCGCCGGCGTATGATGCCGGGCCTTGCCCTGCTGCTCCTGCTGATTGCGGGGGGCCTGTGGTGGGGCTGGCCAGCCCCCTCGCCGCGCTATGGAGCCTATACCGGCCCCTGGCCGGGTGGCGGACAGGCTTACACCCGGGCGGGCGATTCCATCGCGGCGACTTTCGACCGGCAAGGCAGCCTCTGGCTGCGGGGGACCCTCGTCCTCGACCTGCGCTCGGCCGGTCGCCAACAACTCAAGCTGCGGGCTCCCCAACGGGCCTTGCAGGTCCGGGAGGGGCTCCTTTGTCTGCGACAGACGGGTGAGCGCTGGGAGGTGGCCCTTCTCGCCGGCACGGCAGAGCTGCTGGTGGGAGAAGAGAAACTCCACCTCACTCCCGGCAGCCGGGCCTTTTTCGAGGCCGGGACCGGACTGGTCCAAAAGGAGGTATTAGCTTCGGACTACTGCGCCGGGCTGGCCTGGACCGGGCTGGCGTGCCCGTAGGATCACAGATTGACCTGCAAGCCAAAGAGGATCTGTCGCGGGGCCAGAAAGCGGGCGGGATTGTTGGGCGGCAAGCCGTTGTCCTGCGGATCGGGATAGGCGGGATCGCGGAAGCTCAGCGGCAGGGGGTCGCCCTCCTGCCAGGCCCGGCCCGTCACGCCATTTACAATGGCAGAGGACTGGTAGTTGGTCAGGTTCTTGACCTCAAAGCTCAGGGCCACGCTGCTGCGACGGGTGATGTGGAAGTCCCGGCTGATGCGCAGATCCATCCAGAACCAGGGTGCCCCTACTTTAGCAAAGGGCTGATCCTCAATGCGCTCGTACTCGGGTCGGCCCGAACTGGCATCCACCCGCACGAGCTCAAAGGGGGTGTAGCGGAGCCCGGACTTGTAGGTGCCGGACAGGCTCACCCGCAGCCCTTCCAGGGGCACCGGCCCCAGGTAGACGGTCGAGTCAGGGGTGAAAATGAGGAGCATCTTGGCGTCCAGGGGCCGGTCCCAGGCCAGGAACTGCTCCTTGGTGGTATTTACAAAGCCTTGCTGCCGGATTTGCAGCGCCGACTCGGCGGCGGTGTTGGACTTGCCGGTGGCGATCTGATAGGCACCGCTTACCGTACCGGTAAAGTAGGTCCCGATCCGGCGGGTCAGCCCCAGCTCCAGCCCGCGGATGCGGGCGTAGTCCTGGTTGATAAAGAAAGTCTTCTCCACAAAGCGGCCGGTGGCATCCCGTACCTCGACGCGGCGGCTCACGATGTAGTCAAATTTGTCGTTGTAAAAAGCGGTGGCTGTGAGGGCCAGGTCCTTGGTCAGCTGAGACTTGAGCCCTACCTCGTAGGAGACCGTCACCTCGGGATTGATGTTGGGGTTGCCCAGGTTAGAGAGGAAGGAACGATCCTGATAGACCGGGTCCAGGCCCGCGTAGAGAAAGCGGGGGTGCGGCAGCCGCATGGCGTGGCTGTAGTTGAAGTAGAGGACGTTGTTTTCCGTCACCGGGAAGGAGACCCGCAGCCGCGGCAGCAGCCGCGCTTTCCACCGCCGCCCCAGCAGCCCGAAGGTCTGGTTCATGTAGTCCTCGCGCACGGCGTCGAGCACCGGTGCGTCGGGATTGGCGACGGCCTCGTCGGCAAAGCGGCCGGGCGCCCAGTAGTTGAGGCGCACCCCCAGCACGGCGATGATGCCTTTGTACTGGATTTCGTCCGAAAAGAAGAGGCCACCTGTCGCGGGCCGCACCAGCCACACGTCGCTGCTCCGACCGAGACTGGTCGAGGGGGTGCTGAGCGTATCATTGATGCGGATGGGCGCCCCTACCCAGGGACGGGTCACGTCGATCCACTGGTAGGTCTGCTCCTTGTGCTCAAAGCCCATGCTCAGGTAGTGGACCTTGTCCTGCGTCTCGAAGGTGTACTTGTTTTTCAGGGTATATTCCTCGGCATAGTGGTCATGCCAGAGGGTGGCGATGCCGCCATTGTTGACCAGGCCTGGGCCGGGAAAGACATAGACGGCGTCACCGTTGGGGTTGAAGACGTCTACCGGGCTCGTCACGATCGACTGCGGATCGTAGATCTGGTCGACGGTCTCTTCGCGGAAGGGGCGGCCGTTGGCATCGGCGCGCAGGTTGGTGAAGAGCCGGCCCAGGGCGAGCTCGAAGGTCCACTGCTCACCCAGTACGCCGCGCAGGTTGGCGACCGTCAGGTTGGAGTGGTGGGTGTAGGTGTTGGCATTGTCGAGGTCCAGACTCTGCGAAAACTGGAAGCCCGGCCGCACGATGTCGTCGTTGCCGATGATCTGCAGCGAGCGGGTGCTTTGGTTGATGTTGAGCGAATGCTGATTCGTCAGGGTAAACTTCAGGCCCGGCTTGATGGTGTAGGCCAGCTTGAGGGTATTGGACCAGCGGTTGTCCTGCCGCGGCGCCCAGAGCGAGTCATTTTGGGTGAAGAGGGAAGAGTGCAGCTGATCGGCCGTGGCCCGGAAGTATTCATCCGAGAGAAACATGCTGGCACTGGCAAAGAAGGTCAATTTGTCCTTCCAGATCGGCCCGCTGATGGAGAAGTTGGCGTCGTCGGTGTTCCAGCTGGGCCCTTGGTTGACATGGAAGCCGAGGTTGTCCCGGTACCAGGAGCCCTGCACCCGAAAGGCCTTGCCGCCCTCGCGGATGCGGGTGAGGATCACCCCCGAGCTGCCGTTGCCATACTCGGCATCGCTGCCGCCGGTGATCACCTCGACATTCTGGACGGCGCTGGCGTTCACATCCACCCCAAAGCCGGTCCCCGCGAGCGGGTCCTGGGCGTTGATGCCATCCACCAGATACTCCGTCTCATAGACACGCCCCCCGCGGATCACGATGCCGTCGGGGTTTTCGCTCACCCCCACCTGCATCGACACCACATCCTGCACATTGGTCACGCTCATCTCGGCCAGGTCGTCCTGCCCGATCTTGACGCTGGACTGGCCCGACTCCAGGTCGATGAGTGTCTTTTGGCCCACGATCTCCACCTCGCCCAGGGTCGTGACCGCTGAGTTTAGCGCCACCTCCAGGGTCTGGGTGCCTCCGGCGGGGATGCTCACGCCATTGTAGATCCGCTCGGCATAGCCGACGTAGGAAAACTTGACCGAATAATCGCCGGCCTTGATGCCCGAGAGGGTAAACTTGCCCTGGTCATCGGTATAGCCACCTTTATAGGTTCCGATCACAAAGACCGTCGCCCCGGCGAGGGGCGCGCCGGTTTCGGCATCGGTAACGGTCCCGCTCAGGCGGCCTTCCTGGGCAAGGACTGGCAGGCTGAGCAGGGTGCTGAGAAGGAAGTAGAGCGTAATTCTGCGCATAACATCGGGTCGGTGGGCCAGACAAATGCCCCAGAGGGGCTGGGCTTCTGGCCAAATATCGGGAGGCAAGGGAGGAATGGCAAAGCGATTCGGTCTCTTTCTCAAAAATGCCTTGCGTCTCTGGGCTGGTCTTTGCGAAATTGGGGCTTTGGGTGCTGCCGCGCCTTTTGCAATCCCGTGCCTATGTGCCGCTTTCTTCACCTTTTTCTTCCCGGGCTCGTGCTGCTCCTTAGTGTCGCCTGCGGTCCCCCGCCCCTGCACGACCTCAGCCTGCAGCGTCTCGACGGGACGCCCTTCCCCCTCTCCGAGGCGCAGGCCACGCCCCATGCCGTTTTCTTTTTCCTCTCCCCCGAGTGCCCCCTCTGCGAAAACTACAGCCGGACCATCAACCAGCTCCGGGCCGAGGTCGACCCGGCCGAAGTCGCCTTCTATGGCGTATTTCCCGGCACCTTCTATACCCGCGAGGAAATCCAGGGCTATCTGAGCCGCTACCAGCCCGAAGTCACCGTGCTGCTGGATCCTGACTACACCTTTACCCACCGGCTGGGCGCGACTGTAACGCCGGAGGCTTTTCTGATCGATGCGGCAGGTACGGTGCACTATCAGGGCAAAATCGACAACTGGATCCCCAAGCTGGGGCAAAAGCGGGTTCATATTACCGAGCACTATCTGCAAGACGCCCTCACCGCCCGGCAAGCCGGGCAAGCCGTCGTCGTCGCCAAGGTCCCCGCCATCGGCTGCCTGATTGAGTAGAAGCGAGAGGTCGGAAGCGAGACCGGCGCGAGCACGCGCCGGCGAGACAAAAAGAACGCCCCAAGCGCAACGCACAACGCTCAACAGAAAAACATGTCTTTTCGCTGGTTCATGCTGATCCTACCCTTTTGGCTGGCTTGCGGGGGCAAGCCAGGGGAGCAGGCCCTGGACCTGCCGGCGGAGGTTACCTTTGCGGCGCACATCGCGCCGATTATCCACCAGAATTGCAGCCCCTGCCACCGGCCGGGCAGCGCCGGCCCTTTTGACCTCCTGACCTACCACGACGTCGCCAAGCGCGCCAAGATGGTGCGGCACGTGACAGAGACGCGCTTCATGCCGCCCTGGCCGGCGGATCCGGACTACCGGCACTTTGCCGGGGAGAAGGTCCTCAGCGCGCGCGAGATCGCGCTGATCGGGCGCTGGGTGGCCCAGGGGGCCCCCGAAGGCGACCCGGCGGCGGTGCCGCCGCCGCCGGACTTTCCCGAGGGCTCCACCCTCGGGGAGCCCGATCTCGTGCTGGAGATGGATTCGGCCTTCTTCATCAAGGGCGACAACCGCGACCGCTTCCTGTTTGCCAAGATTCCCTACGAATTGCCCTACGACACCTTTGTGCGGGCCATCGAGTTTGTGCCGGGCAACAGCAAGGTGGTCCACCACATGAATGGCCACCTGATCTCCTATGCTCCCGGGGCCAAGGCCGACCCCTTCGAGGGGGCACGGGTGGTAGACCGGGAGCAGGTCCCGGTGGAGGTGGCCTATCCCCGCCTGGGCCTGCTCAATGACGATGGCTCCTACCCGCAGCTGACACCCCTGGTGTGCAGCTACCTGCCGGGTGTTGAGCCCGCCCTCTATCCCGAGGGGATCGGGGGCTTTCGCCTGGCCCGCAAGGGGGCTTTTCTGCTCAATGACCTGCACTACGGCCCTTTTCCCAAGGACACCTTCGACCGCTCGCGTTTTAACCTCTTTTTTGCGCCGGGGCCGCCGCGACGCCCGACCATGGAGATTCAGTTGGGCACCCTCGGGATCTCCGACATCGTGCCGCCGCTGGTGATCCTGCCCGATACGGTGATGACCTTCCGCACCCGGGCGGTCATCCGGCAGGATATTTCCCTCCTGACGCTCAATCCGCACATGCACCTGCTGGGCCAGTCCTTTCTGGCCTATGCGGTGCCGCCACAAGGCGACACCATCCCGCTCATCCGCATTCCCCAGTGGGATTTTCGCTGGCAGTATTTCTACACCTTTCCCCGCATGCTACACATTCCCAAGGGGAGCAGGATCGAGGTCGTGGCCACCTTTGACAACACCCGCGACAATCCCAACAACCCCTTTGACCCACCGCAGACGGTGGCCGAGCGGGACGGCAGCATGCGCACCACCGATGAGATGCTGCAGTTCATCATCACCTATTTGCCCTACCAACCCGGAGACGAAGACATTTCCCTGGAATAACGCTTAACCTTCAAGCCCATGCCTGCCCCCAACCTGCTGCTGGTCAGCAGCTCCCGCTTTCGCGATTTGCCTGCCTTTGCCCATGCCGAAGCCGAAATCAAGGCCCATTTTCAGGGCGTGCCCGAGATTTGCTTTATCCCCTATGCCGACCCGGGCGGGGCGGGACAGGCTGCTTACACCGAGAAGATCAAGACCCAGTTTGCCGCGATGGGCCTCTCCATCCGGGGCCTGAATGAAG
>RFHL01000252.1 GCA_003696875.1 Bacteroidota bacterium
GAACATCAACGACCCCTTTCTTCAGAGCCTGATGGGCAAGCTGACGGAGCTCGTCTCCGAAAGAGCGGAACTAGACTTCTCGGTGACGGCTGATAACCCCAACATTGACCGCATTAACCTGGAAATCTCCCGGGTAAAGTCTTCTTTGCTGGAAAATATCAACAACCGGGTTTCTTCCACGGAGTTCGAATTGGAATCGGTAGAGGATCAAATCCGTACGGCTAACGGTCGCCTGAGCAGGCTGCCTCGCAATGAGCGTATGCTGACCCAGATGGGGCGTACCTATGAGTCTATCAACGAGCTTTATAGCTATCTCCAAAAGAAAAAGACCGAAGCTGAGATCGCTCTCGCCAACCTGACGGTAGATCTTATGATCATCGATCCAGCCCGCTACACGGGCAAGGAGTCCCGCAACAGCCGCATGCTCATCATGGCCCTGGCCCTGATCCTCGCTATCGGTTTGCCGGCTGGCTTCCTGGTAGTATTGAGCTACTTTTCTGACAAGGTCTCGACCTACCAGGAGCTCAAGAAGGCCACGCCTATCCCCGTCCTGGGGACGGTCATCAAAAACGACGATGGCTTAGAGGTCATCAAGCAAAGCACCTCCTATTCGCCCTTGGCTGAGTGCTTCCGCGCGGTGCGGGTTCACATCTACAACAAGCTGACCAACAAGCGCGAGAAAATCGATGTCAGCGAGCGGGGGATCCTGCTGGGGGTTTGTTCCACCTGGAGCGATGAGGGCAAGTCCTTCTGCGCTGCCAACCTCGCGGCCTCCTTCGGCATCGGCGGGTATAACACCCTGCTGGTCGACCTGGACCTGCGCAACCCCTCCCAGCCGGAGTACTTCCGCTATCCCCGCCAAATGGGCATCTCCAATGGCCTGCTCGGGCCTGAGCGTAGTCACTGGAAAAAGTGGATCATCAAGGATGTGGAGTCGCAGATTGACATCCTGCCCGCTGGTCCCCACCTCCCCAACTCCATCGACCTGCTGGATACTGGGGCCTTTGAAGAGCTGATCGAGGAGCTGCCGCTCCACTATCAGTATGTGATTGTCGATTTGCCCCCCATCATGCAGGCTTCGGACTATATGCTAGTGGAAAAATGGCTTGACTTCACGGCTTTTGTGGTGCGGCACCAGCAGACCCGCCTGCAGGATCTGGAGCGGATCAATGAGCTCTTTGAGCAGGAGCGTATTGGCAAGATCGGCCTCCTGATCAACCACGTGGCCAATCCGGCCCAGTTCCGGCACGGCGATGCCAGCTACTACACCTACGGCAAGAAATACGCCAAGGTGTACGGCGCGATGCATACCTAGGACAGGCGAGAGCCGGGTACCAAGAGGTGAGACAAGGGTTTTTCTGCTGGGCTCGCTTCTGGATTACCAGCCCATGTCGTGCAATACCTCCCACATGAGATCGGGGCGGTCGGTGATCAAGCCGTCCGCCCCGAGCTGTATCAGGCGGCGCATCTCGTCCGGATCATTGATGGTCCAGTAGTGGATGGCCATGTTGCGGCGATGGGCCGAGCGGACCACGCGTGTGGTCCCGAGGGGAATACCGGCACTTTCGGTGGGCAACTGCAGCGCCACCGCCCGGGGGCGCACCAGATACTCGTGCGCACTCAGACCCGAAAAAACCAGGTCCTCGGTTTCAGACTCGGCGCTGGAGGTGGGGACCTTGTAGCCGCTGATGTCCCGGAAGTGCGCCAGCACCTCATCGTGAAAGGAAGCCACCAGGATGCGATCCTCCAGCCCGAGGCGCTGGATCAGGGCCCATAAGCGCTCGGCCGCCCGGCGGCCGTTTTCGCCTTGATTCTTCAGCTCTACATTGAAGGACACATCCGGGTAGCGGCTCAGTACCTGCTCCAGGGTTGGGATGGGTACATAGCCCCCCGCATAGGGCTGGTCTCCGTTCAGATCCCGAAAATCCTCCCCAAAGTTGAAGGCGAGCAGATCGGCATAGGTCAGCTCGATCACCCGGCCGCTGCCGTCGCTCATCCGGTCGATGGTCTCATCGTGATGGGTCACGAGTACCTCGTCGGCCGTCATACAGACGTCCATTTCCAGCATATCCACCCCGATGGCATAGGCGGTATCAAAGGCCAGCAGGGTATTTTCCGGGGCCAGATCTTTGGCCCCGCCGTGACCGATCACCCAGGGGCGGGCCTCCGCTTCGATTCGGAAAGCGGCCTCGGGAAAATGAGGCTGCTGGGGTACGCAGCCACTTAGAACGACAAGCAACGATATCAGAAGGGGATACTTCATGGCAGCAGATATCTTGGGAAGGGGGGGAGCTAGAAAAACCAGATAAGCCCGAGGGCCAGTAGGAAAAAGGCAATAGAGAGTCCTCCGAGGCCCGCCGCGAGCCGGGCCACGCCCGGACGGCGGATTTTTTTGCGCACCAGTCGGGCGATCACCACCGCCGCCACGCCCAGGATCAGGCCGGGCAGGCTCAGATAGGGCACCGCAATCATGGCGACGCTGGCTGCCCCCATGCCGAGGGCGACCCAGCCCCAGGTATCGGCCCTGCGGGCCGTAGGTTGCTCGGGTGCGGCACTTGCCGCGGGGCTTTCCAGCGGGGCAAAGGCCAGCATCAGGCCCAGCAAGGATAGGAGTAGGTATTTCATGCGCAGAAAGGTATGTAGAGGCGAAGGAACAAAGAAATATGGAGGGGAAAAAGTGTGTCGGGCCCAGGCTATCTGCCTTCAGGAAAATCTGTATCTTTGATCCCAATCTCCCCGGAGAGAGATATGTCCTGATGGTTCAGGCCTTTCTGCCCCAACTTCCGGTGAGACCAGCTTCTCATCCGTTTGGCCTGCAGGGCAAACTTTGAACGAAAAACTATGCTCGGTTCCACCGAAATCCTGATCATCCTGGTCGTATTGGCCTTTGTTGTGGTGCCCTTCTTTCAGAAGCGTAACCAGGCCCGGCAGGTAACGGAAAAAAAATCCCCCCGGAAGGTCAAGTCTTATGCCCCGCCCGAGGCGCGCTCCGTGGACTATGAAGACGACTAATCCCTGAGACGGCATGCCCGATTCGTATGCGTGTACCGGTGGGGCCCGTATTGGCCACATGAATGCAACCTGGCCCTTTGCCAAACTGAGGGCCCGGGCCGATCTGCTCACATTGCAGGTAAACCTGCTGGGGACCTTTCACTTTCAGCCCTCTGAGGTTGTTGCCCTGCAGCCCTATACCCAGATTCCGGTGTTGGGCGAAGGGGTACGCATTGTCCACCGCAAGGCAGGCTATAAGCAGAAAATCATTTTCTGGACCTTTGGCAATCCCCGGGCGGTCATCGCCGCCATAGAAGCGACCGGCTTCCGCGCCGGCGGCGTGGATGGGGATCTGGACCCGGCTACGCTGCAAGCCTTGCAGCAGCAGGAGGGCCAGCCTTTCCGGCCAGGGGCACTGCTGCTCCTGTTCGCCCTTTGGCTGGTTCCATTTTTCGGCTTTGTTTCGGGCTTGGCGCCGGGCGAGTTGCCCGGCGGGCCGGTACCGGCTCTGGCCTTTGCGGTTATGCCGCTCTTTTCGCTGCTTTGTCTATCCGTTCCAGGCTTTGCCCGTCGGGTGCTCAAGCCCGGACGGACGATCGAGGAGGTCCGGCTGGTCCTCTGGCTTATGGGGGTTGCAGTCCCGTTGATTTTCTCCCTGGCCTTTTGGGCCATCGGGACGGGGCCGGCCTGATCAGCCGCCAAACAGGCGGCCCAGCCAGCCTTTCTTTTTGCCGGTGGGGGCTTCGTCTTGGGTCTTTCCGCTGCTCTGGGCCCGCTCGGCCATATCCTCGATGGAGTCCTCCAGGGCATGGATCAGGAAATCGTCTTCGGCGGCTTGGGCCAATGGCAATGCGGCCTGAAAGGCCGCCAGGGCCTCTGCCCAGCGCTGCTGGTTTTGCCGGATCGCCCCGATCTGCTGATGGGTGGCGGCAGTAAGCTCGCGACTCAGGCCGGGCAGGTCGATCAGGCGTTGGTAGACAGCTACGGCCTTATCCAGCCGGCCCTGTCCCTCCAGGACGCGGGCCAGGTTGCGGTGTACGTGGATGAGGTCTTCGGTATCGCCGGCTTCCTCATACAGTCGCAGGGCCTCCCGAAAGTGGGGCAGGGCTTCTTCATAGCGCCGCTGATGCAGGTACAGGTCTCCCTGCCGGCTGGCGATGCGCCCCCGTACGCGGGCAGGTACGGCTTCTTCGGGCAAGGCAGCGGCTGATTCCAGTGCTTCGCGGGCAGCCTCCATACGTCCCGCCCGGATATGAATCAACCCCTGGCCTGAAAGGGCCGCGGCTTGTACCTCAGGGGGCGCCGCTTCGGTATTGGCGGCCTCAAAGTAGGGGCGGGCCCATTCGTCGAGGGCAAAGTCCATCAGGGCCTCGCCTAGCGCCAGGTCCAGCGGGGCCTGGATGGCTGGGGTCTCGGCCGCTTTACGGTCGGCCAGCAGGCCCTGCAGGCGGGGATAGACGGTCAGCGAGGCCGGCTTGTCGGCTGGGATCAGGGACCACATACCCCGGAACAAATCGCTCCCCTGGAGTTGCTGGGCGACATAGGCGTCGGTCCAGAAGATGAGCGTGCTGGCCGGGCTCTGGGCCAGGCGTGCCTGGTCCTCGGCGAGCCCGTGCTGC
>RFHL01000253.1 GCA_003696875.1 Bacteroidota bacterium
GCTATCATCAGGCAGCTTGAGGCTGATGATCTCCGAGAGGCGGCGCTTTTTCTCCGCTTCGGGCACATCATCTTCCAACCGCTTGGCGGCCGGGGTGCCGGGTCGCTCGCTGTAGGCAAACATAAAGGCCGAGTCGTAGCGGGCGTATTCCATCATGGCCAGCGTCTCCTGATGCTCTGCCTCGGTTTCCGTACAGAAACCCGTGATGATGTCGGTAGAGATCGCGCAGCCCGGGAGGATGCGCCGGATGGCGTCGATTTTGCTGCGGTACCACTCGGCGGTATAGCCCCGATTCATGAGGTCGAGTATCCGGCTGCTGCCCGACTGCACGGGCAGGTGGATATAGTTGCAGATGTTGCGGTAGCGGGCCATGGTGTACAGCACCTCATCGGTGATGTCCCGGGGGTGCGAGGTCGAGAAGCGCACCCGCAGGTCGGGAGCGACCTCGGCCACCATCGCGAGCAGTTGGGCAAAGTCCACGGTCTCAATCTCCTGCCCGTCGCGCAAGGCTTTGGCGATCTGAGCCTTGCCCTTTAGTCCCTCGTCTGGCGACCAGGTGTAGGAGTCTACATTCTGCCCCAGCAGAGTTACCTCGCGGTAACCCTGGGCATAGAGATCGCGGGCCTCCTGTACGATGGAGTGCGGATCACGGCTGCGCTCGCGCCCCCGGGTGAAGGGCACCACACAGAAGGAGCACATGTTGTCACAGCCCCGCATGATGGTGATGAAGGCCGCCACCCCATTGGTGTTGAGGCGTACGGGGGCAATGTCGGCATAGGTCTCTTCCCGGGAGAGGAGCACATTGACGGCCTTTTGGCCGGACTCCACCTCGCCGATCAGGCGGGGCAGGTCCCGGTAGGCGTCCGGGCCGATCACGAGATCCACGAGTTGCTCCTCCTCCATGAGCTGGCCCTTGAGGCGCTCGGCCATACAGCCGAGTACGCCCACCATCAGGTCGGGTTCCTGGGCCTTTCGCTTGCGGAAGGTCTTCAGCCGGTTCCAGACTTTGGCCTCGGCATTTTCCCGGATCGAGCAGGTATTGATGAACACGAGGCTCGCCTCTTCCTCCCGGGAGGTGAAGCCATAATCCATTTCGGCCAGCACCGAAGCGATGATTTCGGTGTCGGAGAAGTTCATTTGGCAGCCGTAGGTCTCGATGTAGGCGAGTCGCTGATCGGGCCGGGCCGCCTCCTTGGCCTGGTAGGCCAGGCCTTGTTTATCGGGTTCGATCGTACGCTCCAGCATCGCCGGCTGGAAGGTACGCTGGGTAATCTTGTCGCGCATGGCGCAAAGGTAAGAAAAATCCCGACCTGTCTGCCAAATTGGCAGCGATATTTACCCACCCTCAAAACTGAAGGCGTACCCGCCACCGGGTCAGCAATGCCGCCCCCCCCAGGATGAGGCAGCTGAAGCCCAGCGCCCGCAGGATGCCGACGGGGCCTTCGTTCAACCAGAACCCCAGAAAGGGATAGCCCAGCAAAGCGTAATACAGAAAAGGCAACAAGTAGGTCAACAAGGGATTGCTCCCCGCTGGGGCGAGAAAGCCTGCCCAGCGCCGCCAGCCTATCACATCCACTAACCAGTAGATCAGGGCAAAGAGCAGGGTGCAGGTGGCGGCGCTATAGAGCGCCCAGGCCGGTGTAGCCAGCTGCTTGGAGAGCCCGCTCATAGGCCGGAGAAAAAAGCCCACCCCGGCCAGCACCACTCCAAAAAACAGCACCCGCCCGATCAGGGACCAGGGCCCCTCCTTCTGATCATGCTCCTGGAGCAGCCGCGCGAGCAGGATGCCCGCCAGCACCAGCGAGGCATGGCTCAGATTGCCGACCTGAACTTTCAACCCGGACAGAAAAGCCGGCAAGGCCAGGCTTCCCGCTTGCAAGCCCAGGACCATGGCCACCAAGAGGGCCAACATGCCAGCTAGGCCGGTCAGGCGGCGGCCCACCGCCATGTAGGCCAGCAGGCCGTACAGGTAGGCCCAACCGATGAGGCCAAGGATGCCCCACCAGATTACTTTCTCAAAAGGGGGGCAGATTAGCCGGCTTCTTCGAAGCGGGCAGCAATATTGCGGGTCTCAATCGAGCCGTAGCGATCAAATTCGAGGGTGATTTCGACCTCCCAACTCCCATCCCGGGACTCCCGCCCCTGGATGCGCCCGACTTCCGGGCGTACCACCCGCAAGGGGCAAAAGCATATCGAATACAAGACCGTTTTGATGGAAGCCAGGCTGGCATCGGCATAATCAAAAGAAGAGACGTCCGCCGGGATCTCGAAGTAGATGAATTCGGTGTACTCGTCATCGGCGATATTGGGCCGGTCGTTCGCGGCGTACTGATAGGTAAAAACCAGCTTATCACCAGACTCAACCCGGGGCGTACCGATGCTGTCAGGCAAGATCAGGGCCGCGTCTTTCTCAAAGGTGTAGGTGCACTTGCCATCGCGGCAGCGGGTAGGATCAAGCCCCTCCTCCTGGCAAGCGGAAACAAGAAGCAACATCATGGTTGTGAACAACAGAAGACTACGCATAAGATGATGGGATTAGGATGAATGGTTTCCCCTCAGACGCAAGCCATCCGCCAATCGCTGGTGGAAATGGGTGCCATCATACAGATGAGGAGCTGCCCCATGGAAAGGACAGCCCCTCAAACCCTGGAATCGACGATCAGGCCTGTGCGTTGTGCAACATTCACCGCCTCAGCGACCCGATCTTTTCCAGGTCAACCTCTTCCAGTTCGAGCTGGGTTTCCAGGGCCATAGTATCCCGTTGCGCCTTGGTAATCAGATCCTTTTGGGCTACGAGGGCGCTCATTACATCGCCAATCTCCAGAATACCCATCAGGCCTCCACGGTCCAGGACAGGCAAATGGCGAATGTGCTTGGCGCTCATGAGCCGCATACAATCTTCCAGGCTACACTCGGGACGGACAAAATACACCTGCCGGGTCATGTGATCGCGCACCCGCGTCTCCCGGGCCGAAAGGCCCTTAAGGTCTACTTTGCGGGCAAAATCCCGCTCAGAAAAAATCCCGACCAGGTGGCCATCGGCCACGACGGGCAATGCCCCGACATCTTTTTCAGACATGAGTTCAAGGGCGGTGTACACGGACGCATCGGCAGCAACGGTCCACAGCAACCGACCCTTGCGCTCCAGAAGGTCTCGTACGGTAAGCATAGAACGGTGAGTTTGAGTGGATAGGGGAAGAGTGTGGTTGCCTATAAGATACGTATTTTTCAGGGAAAAAGTCTAGGAATGGACTTTTCCCAAAAACTAAATATCCGTTTAGCATAACCTTCCCGCTCTATTGCCCACCAGGGAGGGCCTTCGGATCGATCAACTCCTGATCCATCAAGGAATCAGGCTCGGCGATCTCCTCCAGGGACTCATTGCCCTGGCCTTCCAGATCCGATTCCAGCTCCTCTTCCCAAGGCTCCTCAAAAGGCCTACGCTCCAAATTCTCCTCTGCATAATACTTAAAGTCGTAGAGCAAACTGCTGGCATCCTCCCGGAACCGACCTTTGGTGAAAGCATTGAAGCAGCGGTGCAGGTAGGTACGCCCCCGCATCCGTCCCTCGTATACGATCAGAGTGCCTCGGTCCCCCGCCCCGTCGGGCGTGAAGGTCACCGTAGCCAGTTCCCGCTGCCCGGAAGTTTCCGTTTCGATGACCAGGGTATCTTCAGGCTGTGCCGCCTGCATGGTTAGGGTAAAGGTACGCTCCTGCCCCCGATGCCAGCCCGTAAATCGCACCTCCTGTCCTACCAGCGGCTTGCCGAAAGCCAGGGTATCGGTTTCGTTCAGGCCCGACCGCCACATCCCCTGCCCGGCCAGATCGGCAAAGGCAAAGTAGGTCTCGGCCAGGGGGATATCTACATATATGTCGGTAGCATAGCGAACTTCAGGCTTGAGCAGCCCTACCCCAAAAAAGGGGATAATGCTTGCGCCAAGCAGGACCATCAGCATGCGGAGAAGTTTCATAAAACGAGATGGATTCGAGTATCTGTAGAAAAGCACACCCTTTCCACTCCCTAAAGATAGGCAAAAAAGATCCCAGGATGGGAACAAAAGCGCCCATCCCCTACCCTTTTATGCTCCAAACATATCGTGGCAGCGCCGGAGGCCCGGCGCTGCCATTGCATCTATCATGTTTGTGCTATTCTACCCGAAACGCATAGGAACCAGACCCGACGGTGACCGCCAGGCGATCCGCCTCCGGAGCGATCTCCCGCACCCCCTGACCGGTGGTCAGGGCCGCGCCATTGAGCCGCACGGCTGAAACCGAGCCAGTCGGCAGCAGGATGGTCGCCGTGGTATTGGGGGGAACCTCCACCTGCAAGAGCAGCCCCTCCCCGATGCGCTCCCAGCGGGAGGCGATGCGCCCGTAGGGAGACACCAAATAGGCCCGGACCCAATCCAGCCCGGGTCCGGGCTGGGGCTCAACGCGAAAGGCTGCATAACCTGGCGACTCGGCCACGGGTTGTATGCCTGCTACCTGGCTGTAGAGAAA
>RFHL01000254.1 GCA_003696875.1 Bacteroidota bacterium
CGCACACGCCATCACGCTGTGCAAGCCGGGTGAAGTCCCGAATCAGGTGAGCCCAACACACCTGACGCTGCGATGTGGGGAGCCAGTTGTAGGCTGAGAAGCGATCGGAGCAGACGATGGCCTGCGGATCCTCCCCGAGGATCTCTCTGGCGACCTCGGCGGACCGGGAGGGTCGAATGAGGAAGAGGGAGACCTCGGGGGTGACGGCGGTCCAGGTCCAACTCCTCTGGGCGCAGTGACGATGTCCGGTCTCATCGATATGGACGCGAGCGGCGTCCTGGACTGCCTGCTGCGCCTGAGCGTGAGCCCCTTCAAGGGCCTGGGCCACGCGAGCGCTGAGGTTCGAGCAGGTGCCAAGGGCGAGTCGCAGACCCAACACGTCGGCGAGGAGGCGCTGGAGCTGGCGAAGGCTGAGGTGGTAGCTCCCGAGGAGTGTACCTATGAAGGCGGTCAGGCGTGGCCCCGTCACGGCAGGCGGGACGCCCCGGGGCAGCCGGGCGCGGCGGGTCAGCCCGCAGCGTGAGCACGTGCGGGCGTGAAGACGGTACTCGGTCACGATCGTCTTCAGGATCGGAAGCTCATGAACCTGGTGCCGGGTGGGGTCGCCCAGCAGCGCGCCGAGTATCCCACCACAGGGGCATTCTTCGCCAGGATCGCAGTCGACGACCTCGTCAACCTCGCTCTCAGGAAGGAGTTCGCGGTGGCGTCCCTTGTGACCTGGCTGTCCTCCACGCCGACGCTTCTTGCCCTTCTGTTTGCCGCTGCGGCTCTTGCGATTCGGATCACTGGACGGAGGTTTGGAAGAGTTCGACGAGTTGGTTCGCAGCTTCTCTTCCAGTCGCTGGATGGTCGCCTGCTGGGCCTCCACCTTCTCCTGGAGCCCCTTCACCTTCTCCTGGAGCCGAGGCACCTGAGCCGCAAGCGCCCACAGGGCTGCGATGAGTTCGTGAGCCTCCTCAAGGGTCTCAGGCTTCCGCGGTGGCTGGGAGAAATCGAGTGTCATGATTGACACCCATCGCATCTCCCAAGAGTAAAAACAACTTGTTTTTCTTGGGATGCCGTTCCTGGGGCGCTGTGAAGCGTTTTAGACCCCGTGAACGGTTACTCCCAGGTGAAGGTGGTGCTGCCCAGGGGGTCGGTGAGCGTGAAGGGTGGAGAGAGCCATGGGCCCACAACGAAAAGAAAGGCCGGGCTCGCTCTCCATGAGCCAGAGGCCTTGCACGGCGCTCTCGACCTTCTGCGTGGCCGTCCCGCTGAGATCTCGCCCGGAGAGCTCAGCCAGGAGGGGCTCCAGGCGCTCATAGCGGCCCAGGCGAGAGAGAAGCTGAGCCAGCTCACCAACCGCCCGCTCGGCGACCGCCCGACCCGTGGCGTCCTCCAGGTGGCTGGTGAGGGTCCAGGCCTCCTCCCAGACACGCAGGGCCCTGGAGAAGTAGCCTCTACGTCGATAGGCCAGCCCGAGGTTGGTCAAGACCGAAGGGGTCCAGGCGCTGTCGGGGTAGGTGACAGCGAAGTCCTC
>RFHL01000255.1 GCA_003696875.1 Bacteroidota bacterium
AAAACGAGCTGAGATGCCTTTTCGCCGGCGCCTACCCACGGGAATCCCTTGCCACGGCTGCACAGCTGCCCGGGAAATCCTCCAAATGACAAATAATGGCGTGTTCCGGCAGGTGCTCAACTTTGTAGACCGTCCAGACGCTACCCATAAGCACGAACAAACCAACCAGGAAAACGCCGACGGTGGCCAGCAGGACTTCACCGATCCAAAAGGTCACACTCAGGTTGAACGCGAGGATGGAGCCATACAATACAGGCCCCAGCATCCGCACCAGGGGATAGCGCCAACTCAACGGCAGCCGTCCGGGGCGCAGTGCCGTGGTCGATGCCAGCTGCTGCAGAAGCGCAACAAGGGCCAGGCCCACAACGAGCCATCCGGCGAAATTGCTCAGCGGCACACCGAAGTACACCCCCTCGTGACGATACCCATATATCTGGCCGAGAAACCAACGCTCACCGCGCAGGGCGACGGGGTCGATGATGACATCCAAGAAAGTGAACAGGATGGCTGAAAACACGAGAACCAGAGAGCTTTTTCTCAGCCGGTGAGTTTCCAGCACAACCGGCGTCGCCCCCAGAAAGCGCAGCGGGCTTAGGAGGAACAGGGCCGTGGCGTAACTGCAATAGGACAAGAACACGTAAGACAGGGAGTCCATGAAAGGGACACCGGCAACCCAAAGCTCCTCATGCACCGTTGCCGGAATATAGAAATAATCCCCATAGGGAATTCCCAAATGGATGGAAGCATATTCGGAAAGCCAGGCCACCGCGTAACCCAGGGGGATGAAAGCCGAGGTGACGCGCCAACCGAGGTGACAGACGCCGGCGACCAGATATACCGCGAGGAAGATGAAGACATAGGGGCGCAGGCACAGCGTTCCCCACAACAGCTGCAGCACATCAATCATGAAGATTCCATTCCGCCATGCGAACCAGATCTTTGAGGGTCATCTCGCAGACCACCGTCGGCTCGTATCCGCAATGGACCATGCACTGGGCGCAGCGAGGGTCCTTCCCAGCCCGATAGTAGTCCCAATTGGTGCTTTGCATGAAGGCCTTGTACGTCGGATAATGGGCATCGGTGATGAGATAACAGGGCGATTTCCAGCCTTGCGGGTTGCAGGTGGGGTTGCCCCAAGGCGTGCAACGAAGGTCCCGGTATCCGGCCACGAAGTCCAGGTAGATCGGATTGCTGATCAGTGGAAAACGCCGGCTCCAAGAACGAATGGTGCGGAACTTATCCATGATTTCCCGGCGCGACAGAAAAAC
>RFHL01000256.1 GCA_003696875.1 Bacteroidota bacterium
GCCCTCCGACGATAGGCTCCAGGTGCAGACTCACCCGCTGGGTGACGGCCACGCCATCCCGGGGTGGATGGACGATCTCCGGCTCAGGGGGGCGCTTACCCTCGGCCAGGGCATTGACCATGGAGGCGGCCCGGGCAAAATTGCCCCGGGCGATCTGATACACACTCTCAGAGAGGGCCAGATCGCTCAGCGCATCAAAAGCATCGGCAAGGCGGTCCAGCTCGCGGAAAAAAGCTTCCCGCCCGGCCGCCGTCGGCGGCCAGAGGGCCTCGTCCAGCCCAAAGGGCTCTGCCCGACCAAACTGACTGGCCTCATGGGCCTTCAGCACTTCGTAGAGGGTGTCTATTTCGCCCCCAGCCAGGCCCTCCGCCACAGCTTGTACGCTCTCCAACAGGTCCAGACCATGGATCACCTGATTGGGTACTTCGGCCTGACTGATGTCCTCATCTACCTCCGCATCCAGCGGGAAGCGTCGCCGCAACGGGTAGATGTACTGATCCAGTTCCACACCGGGATGGTTTTCGTGTAGCCCCCGCTCAAACATGTAGCCCAGCAAGGCCCCGAGGTCCTGCCCGTTGCGGATGCCTTCGAGCAGGAAGAGCGCGGCCCGGACCCGGGCCGAGGCAAGGTTAATGGCCATGCGGTTGGAGAGGTCCGAGGCTTCGCCTTGTTCAGCATGGGCCAGGTAGCCGGCCCGCAGGATGGCCGCCGTCACGGCATGGTTCAATGAAGGCGCATGGATAAAGCCCTGGTTGTCAGCATCAGTATAGATCCGCGGATTGCCCACGGCCAGTTCGGCCGGCACATCCTTGGCCAGATCGCGGGCGCCGCCCGGTCGCAGGTCTTCCAGCCAGCCAAAGGCTCCCAGATGAAGCCCTTGTGGCTGCTGATGGCGCTGGGTATCCAGTCGCCTATGCACCAGTCCCAGCAGCCAGGCGTCGAGCCGATAGCTACAAAGGTCCAGGTGCTCGGAGAGCAGGTAATCCAGCCGGGCCGTAGGAATGTCGCGCAAGGCCTGCAGGTCGGCCTCCATCTGGTTGATGGGTTGGATCAGCGGCAGGTGCCGGCTATGCTGGGAAAAACCGGTAAACCAACTGCCCCCGCCCCGGGGATAGAGGTAGCGGTTGATTGCCTGCGGCTCTGAGCGGGTATGTAGGTAGTTCCAGAAGGCGTTTCGCGGAAACTCATTCTGGTACAAGCCATCCACCCGATCGATATCGTGAAAGAGGAAGTTCCACTTCGAAGCGATGGTGAGCTTCCCCAGGAAGGGCGAGTAAGTCCGGAAATAGGGTGCCGAACCCGCCATTTTCCGCACGGAGGGATCAATGAAGGCCTCTTCCTCCAGTATATCCAGAGCCGCTTCCCTATAAGTGAGCAGCAGTGACTGTCGAAGCATCAGAAAGAGCAGGGAACGGTAAGGAAGACTAAGAAGATCGTTCTGGTGCAGGATTTCGTAGGGCGAATGGCTCAATAGCCAGTCGATATAAGTCTCCTCGGAACCTTCGGGGGGTACCAGCGGTAACAGATCCGACAAGTCTCCCGGGGCGATATCTCCCCCCAGCAGGCCCGCCTGGGCCGCCAGGAAGCGGGCCTTGAAGATCCGCGATTTGGTGAGCCGGAGATGGCGTCCTTGTTGTTGGTATCGTAGTACCAGTCCTCATCCAGCCAGGTCCGGAAGACATTCCAGATCTCACGGGGACCGTACTGATCGGCTTCGGTGAAGTTGATCTGAAAATCATCTCCTTCCGGCGCGTGGCGCCGGGCAGCGACATTCAGGGCATGTCGGTAATACTTGTCCCGAGATATCGCCTGTAGGCCCAGCAAGGTCATGAAGCGCGCCTGCGGCGCTTCTTCGATGTTGACGGCCGACTTTCGCTCCAACTGCCCAATGCTTTCCCATTCGCTCATCAGCAATTGCAGGACTTGTTTCAGCCGGATGTCGAAGCGCCTTTGCAATATCTGCTCAGGGACATTGCCGATGGGCTGCTCGCGGTCCAGGTCGGGGAGGCTTTCCGGATTGCTGATCTGGAAGCGGGAAAAGGCCGTGGTCGGCAGGATGCCATAGGGCTGCTCGCCCAGCCGCAGGCTGGGCAGGTAGCCCCGGGCGGTCACGTAGCGGGTAAAAAAGGCCTGCGTCCGCCGGACCAGATCCCGGGGAAAAATGTTGTCCATCATATCGTCCATGAAGCTGCCCAGGGTGGCGGGCCACAACAGACGATTCATCAGCAGGGCCTCGCTTACTCCCTGCTGCCCGCCAGCGGGCAGGTGGGTCAGGCTGTCCAGCGGCAACCCTAGGGCTTCGGCCAGGCGCTGTCCATCCGGACGCCAAAACGGATCGCCCTCCGCTTGAAAAAGCGGCCCCTCCATCTCCTGCGCCCATACCGCCTCGGCCTCCGGGCCGGTGCTGCGATAGGCCGCCTTCTTGTTGGGCGTATTATTGGTAGCCGCGCCAATGGGAAGAAAGGCCGCCCCTTCGGGGCTGTATCGGTGGTTGCGCAACAAATCGGCCAGGGCAGCCACGCCCTGCTGGGCGCTGCCCTCATGTATGCCCAGGGCAAGCACACGGTCAAAGCCCTGCGCCCGCTGCGCGGGCGTCAGTTCCAGGCGCACCCCCATCCCGATGCGCACCGCTTCCTCAAAGTCGGTCAGCCAGCGCATACCTTCGTCCAGAATCAGGTCGCCGTCTTCATCATAGCGATAGACAGGCACGGGATTCCCCTCCTCATCCATCACCGTCTCGGCAAAACGCGTGGGATCAAAGCCCACAGGCAGAGCGCGAGGGGCCACCGGACGCCCTACCTGGATGTGGTCAAAGGTCTCGCCCGTCTGGGCGATGACGACAAATCGCTCTAGCAGCGCGCGCGCCACCGGCGCGCGACCCCAAGCCACCACTTTGGTGTTCACCGGGGGGAACACCAGCTCTAGGGCATCGACGCGCCGACTCTCCAGCGCCGAGAGCGGCCGGATGCCATAGACTGCCTCCTGCACGGCCAGAAAGACCGTGGCCAGGCTTTCAAACTGCCCGATCAGGCCCGGCAGGGCCGCGTCAAAAGTTGACGGCGCCTCGCCCTGCAAAAAGGCCTGCAAACGGCTAAATGCAAGCTCCAGGGCCTGTACCAGGTAAACGGCCTTGGCCCGGAGAAACTCGTGCTCCTCTTCCATGCCCGCTGCGACGCTATGAATCCGGGTCAGCTCAGCCTCCCGATCCGTCAGCGCGCCGCTCATTGCGGCGGGATCGGTATAGTCGAGCGCCTCAAACGCCTGCCGGCATTGTTGCAGGAAGGCAATCAGGCGCCGGCTGGGCCGGCGCAGGCGCTTGCGGTCATTTTGATCCAGGCCGCTGGGGTCCAACTGCTGGGCAATCCAGGCGGCGCGCAGCGCGCCGTGGCTGGCACAGAGGGCGCGCCAGGCGCCTTCTTTCAGGTCGGGATCTTCACCCAGTCGCCAGATTTCCAGCCAGTAGTCCTTGCCGGCGGCCATCTCTTCCTCGGTCAGGCTTTCCTCGTGGGTATCGACGAAGATGTCGTCAAGAAAAATCCGCACCCATAGCTCGTCCACGGTGTCAGTATGGGTGACAAAGCGGATTTTCTTGCGGTAATCGTCGTAGAAGCGATCCTTTCGGTCCGCCACGTCGGTCGTAAACTCATCCACCGCCTTTTGAATGCGCTGCATGGCGGTTTCCGCCGCCGCCAAGCCGGAAAAACGGCTGCCACCGGTGGCCTGAACCCGCCGGCGCAAGGTCCCAAAAGCGGCATCCAGCCGCTGGTACTGGTCTTTGAGCTGGCCGTAGTAGGTTTCAGGCAGGATGGTGGTGGTGCGAGAATGTACCTCCAGCGGGGAGGCTTCCGCCTGCACCTTGCCCAGGGCAGCATTGACTTGCAGCGCCGTGAGACGCTCGGCGTTGGCCACTTTTTCCACTTCGGCGATGAGCCGGTCCAGCTCAGCCGTCGCGGCCTGGGTCGAGAGGGTACTTTGCAGATAGTCCTGGGTGCCCAACGGACGAGGCTGTACCGGACTCTTAGTCTTGAGCTGAGCCAGGTCAGCTCGATATTCTTCGTTGATGTGGGTAATGGTGCGGGTCACTCCGGCCCGCTCATAGCGGTCCTTGCCTGTATACTGGCTCACCTGATCCAGAAAGGCCTGCAAGGCTGCATCGACTGTATCCCAGGTTTCGCGCAGCCGGGTGACGGCCTCGGGTGGTCCCTCGACCACCTGATGGAGATCGGCCCGAAAACCGCGCAGCATGTCATAAATCTCCTCGCGATACTGCTTGATCTCGGCGTAGGTATCAATCTGCTGCCGGTTGATGTGGTCCAGCTCAAAGCGGATGCGCGTCGCTTCGAAGCAGGCCGCCCAGGCATCGGTATGGGGCAGTTCCCGCCGAAAAGCCATGCGGGGCAGGGAGAGGGTTTGCAAGGTCTGGGACATCTCCCCCAACCGCGTCTAAGCGAGGTCCTTAAAGCGAATTTCGTAGGCCTGCTTCATGTAAGCCGAACGCATGCCCTGCGGTTTATGCACCAGTTGGGAAGCAGCTGTCTGTATACCAGCCTGCAACCGCGCTATGGACTGAATCTGAGTGATGGTCGCATCAAAGTTGTTGCGCAGCCGGACCGATACGGCAGTATAAGCAGTCTGTATGCTGGAGAGCTTGGCGTCTACATAGGGGTAGAGCGCCCCCCGGCCAGATCGGGTCTTGTCCCGGCTAAAGCCTTTACGGGCCACCACCTTGGAGACGGTAAAGTCTTTGGCGTTCAGCTTTTTGATCTCCCGTTCCAGCTTATTCAATTCCGCTACGATCTCCGCCGCTTCGGAATAACGGGTCTCCTCGGCCAGGGGCGTCTCTTCCCGGGCTTGCAGGGTGGCTCGCCACTGCTCTTTCAAAGCCTTACGGGTCCGGGCGATGTCGTCGGCGACATCACCACTGGACCAGTCGCGTTTTTCACTCCAGGTATAGAAGGCGCGCAGGCTGGTGCCTACGTCTTCCATGGTATCCTCGATCCAGCGCCGGTTGGGCCGGGGGAGCTCCGCGAGTGACCGCAGGATGGCCGACCCTTCGCCCAGATCTCCCAGTACCCCATCCATGCGGGCCCGGATCATGGGTTCTTCCATCCGATCCAGGGCCGACAGGTCCCGGATTTTATCCCGCACCCGCCACCAATAGGTCAGCAGATCCAGAATCCGATCCTGGAAGGGATAGGGATAGCGCGGCCGGTCGACCGTCATAAAGCGGGTTTCCAGCCGCACGGGCAGCAGCAGAAAAGGAATGCCGTCGTCCTTTTGGCCGGCAAGTTGCCGGATGCTCGCGAGGCGTGGGTCTTGTTGCGTAGCCGTAATGGACATATATCGTCAGCGGTGAGGGATCTTCGGGAAAAAAGGCATCAGTCGGGCAGTATCTCCTGAGCGTGCCGGGCAAAGATGACAGGGTTTTGAAAGAGGATGTAGGCCAGATCGGCCGCGTTTCGCCCCCAGCGCACCGGCGACAGATTGTGAAAGGCGCTGTCGATGCGGGCTTGTCCGTCAAAGCGGATGTGCCGGAGGTCGGCTAACGCTCCGTTCGATGGCAACAGGTGCCCCCAGCTCATGTCATTCCAGTCATCGGCCGCCGTCGGCGGCACGGAGGGAGCCGGGGCTTCGCCTTCCTCCACACTGTCCTGTGGGGTGAGGTCCATGTAATCATCCAGCCCAAAGCGGATCTGCCCGGGACGTTCCTTCAGCACAAAGAACCAGCCGGGATTGTTGATGCGGTTGCCTTTGGCCTCCACATCGTCCAGCTCAAAGCCAAAAAAGGAAATGTTGGGCCGCAGTTTGCCCTGTAAGACCGGATACTTGACGTCACTGTCGGGCGGCGTCATAGACAGGGTCCGCGGCAGTTGGGGGTCAATGCGCCCGTTTTCATCGCGGGACCACTGGGCTTTCTGGGCGTAGACGAGGGTATCGGGATATTTCTGCAAAAGATCTCCCCGGATGAGCACCACCAGATAAGAGGCGCCACCCGTGCCATGGGTGCCCAATTGTCCTTGCCAGGTGTAGAGCGGCCGCACATTGGCGGCGGCCTCGGGATCGGCCTGCGCCTGTGGATTGTCGGTCATAGACCATAACTCTTGAGCAAGGAGGCCAGGGTCTCGAAGTCGCCCAGATTGCCCGTCCGGAAGCTCCATTGATAGTAAACCGGAAAGGTGTTGGGTCGCTGGCTCCCCGGCGTGCCTTGCCCCTGCGCCCAGGCCGCCTGCTGGGCGGGCGCGGCTGTCGGGTCTTCGCCCAAACCGGCCAGGCGACCCGTCTCGAAGGTGGGGACCAAAAAGGCGGAATAGGCGGCATTTTTCTCCAGCTTGCGCGGGCACAGCAGGCGGGAAATGCCCAGGTCGGGCTGTTGGCCGAGCAGCTCGGTGAGCCGCTGGTCCAGATCCTGTCCGCCCAGGTCCAGCGCACCATGGATGCTCACGTGGGCCCAGGCCCACAGTTCGTCATGAGGGGGAAAGACCGCGTCAAAATGCTCGTTGGCTACGGTGATGAAGGGCAGCCGCTCGGGCAGGCTTTTCAGGGTAACTTCTCCTTCCTTGGCCACCACCAGGGCCAGCCAGGGCCGCAGACGCTGGCTCGCAGGGTCCATCGGGTCGACGGTGGCAGGCCGGGCTGGCGTGTAGCGCCAGGGAAAGTCTTCCTCGTAAAACTCCAGATAGGCCAGGAAATTGGCTTCGAAATCGCGCACACCCGAGCGAGGCTCGGTGCGCAGGATGGCGTCGGGATTGAGACCCAGGATGTCCCCAGGACCGGTGATGTGCACCTCCTGCTGGATGCGGTTTTGATTGACGGCAATGGAGACCGGAATCCGGGCCCGCTCCAGCGGACCGCCGCTTCCCTGGCCCAGATGGTCCGTTTCGATGATTTCCGACGCAAAGCCCTGGCGCATCCAGGGCAGAAAAGCGTATTGTCCGAGATTAGGCATGCAGGAGAAATTTGAGAAGAAGAAAAAGGAGAGTGAATAGAACCGTCTCGTATCTCGGCTCTATCAATCTGATGATCTCATCAGGCCGCTTCGAAGGCGGCGACAACTTCCAGGCGACTGGCCCGGAGCGGGTCTTGCTGGCGAATCCGCGCCAGTTCAGCTTCGACCTGGGTACGTGGCCCGGAGATGGCCTCGGCGACTTCCAGACTGTCGCTGAAGACAATGCGATAGGCTTCCTCGTCGAAGGAGACGTGCTGAGCCCCCCGCTCCGCCTGACGGCGGCGCTGCTGTCCCAGCGGCGCGCGGGCAATGGCCCCGCACGAAGGGCGATAAGAGGTTTTCGGAGGTGGCATGGTAGCCAGGCCACTTGTAAGGGGCCACGGTGGTTTCGTCTTGCACATCTTCGGGCTCATAATCCGAGGTTACGACCTCGTACTCTACCACCCGATTGACGAAGTAGCCGCCGTCGAGGCGGTTATCCTGACCGGAGATGCGCAGCCCGCTGGGCAGCTCTTCGAAGGAAGCTGCCGCCAGTTTGTCGGCATCCTCCAGCACCTGATAGCTGTCCGGGGCAAAGAAGTTGGTCGCCGGCGGTGTCGCTGGCAGGGACTTGCTGCCGATGCGCACATCGGCGGCGTTAAAAAGGGGCGTCCCGGTGGGTCGATAGTTGCCGTATTTGCTGATCTCCCGATCCAGTGGCACCAGATTTTGGTTGATGATCAATTCGCTGGCGGCACTGATGACGACCTGTTCCAGGGCGTTGAGGTCGCGCATGGTCACCGGCTCAAAGCGGCCGGCGAGGCACTCGCTCCGCCAGTTGGCGGGGTCGCGGAAGGCCTGCAGCACCAGCGGCAGGACGTCGATGCCAGGCAGGGAGATTTCTTTCTTCTCGCCGAAAGTCTTGCTGACTTTGATGGAAACGGAGAAGAAGAGCACCTTGACCTTGGCGCGACCTTCGATCCGCCAGGGCGCCGGCCCCTCGAGGCTCCCCGAGAGGGAAACCCCACAGAGGGTGCAGCCAAAGACCTTGACTTCGAGGCTCGCCCGGACCGCGGCCTTGAAGTGGAAAGGATCGAACTGGAAAAGGACATCAAACCCCAGCTCACCGACGATGCCGCAGCCCGCGATTTCGGCCCGCAGCCGCACCTCCGCCCCAAACTGGACCGTGTTGGTGGTGATGGCAAAATAGGCGGTGAAAACCAGACTGGGGGTGCCGCTGAGGATGTTGACCGTCATCCGCTTCATGCTGGGCAAGCCCAGATAGGCCGGCGGCCGGTAGTCGGGGTGGAAGCCTCCCACCGACAGCAGAAAGTCCTTTTTCTTCCCCAACTCAGGCGCAGGGCCATGTCGCCCTCCAGGGTGATGAAGAGGATACGCGAGTTGAACAGGCTGGCATCAAAGGACAACATCTGCTTTTCGAAGTCGATGATACCCAGGAAATTGACCTGTAGCTGTACCAATGCCGCCTCGGCGGTGGGGAGGGCGGCTTTCATCACGCCCAGGATGGCGATACGCACCGGATCGGCAAATTCCACCATCAACCCAAGCTCCACGCTCAGGATCGGGGGCACATTCCAGGTGATCTTGGCCATCACTCCGATGATGAACTGATCCCGCACCGGGGGGAAGATCTCTCGCAGATCGCTGATGATGCGAGAAATATTGGCGATGACGTTTTCCGGGAAAAGGATGTGGTCCAGGGTGCCCGACTTCACCCCGGCCCGCAAGGCATCGGTATTCACACTGCGGTGCAGGCCGATCATCCCCCCTATCCCGGTAAACCAGAAGTTGAAGCCCAGCGGGATGGGACTGGGGAATTGGGTGCTAATGATGACCAGTAAGGAGATACCTTCGCCGCCGTCGGGCAGCCGAGTCGTGAGCAGGCCAATGGCGGTAAGGGAGAAAGAGCCCGCAAAGGTAAGTTCCAGCGCGCCGGCGTAGCGCGCGTTGTCGGGGTCAAACATCAGATAGCCCCCGCCGCGGAAGCCTCCGGCATCCAGCGAGAGGCCGATGCCAGTCGGAGGCTTGATTTCCATGCCGAGGTCCAGCATCCCGAGGTTACCGCCATCGACGCGCTCAATGTTGAGGGTGAAGCCGAGGCCATCAACCACGCCCACGACAGGGCCCAGCTTGAGCGCCGCCCCCACAAAGGCCATGTCAATGTGCAGGGCATTGCCCTGGATGTTGCCACTCAGCTGAATCCCGTCCAGGGCGGCGACGCCGCCGAGGTCCATGTCGATGGGAATAAAGGCATTCAGCCCCTCGGTATGATTGGCGCCGATGCTGAGGCCATCGGGCCAGGCCAGGGAGAAGTCAAAGGTGGGCGAGGCCCCGTCATCAAAGGTGAAGTCATTGACGTCCAGGGTCCGGGGCAGGTATTGCGAGACCACCGGCAATTCAATCCGGTTGGTCAGTTCCCCAGCAATGCCAAAGCGCCAGTTGGGCCCATCTTTGCCCAGTTCCAGGCGCTCCATCTCCAGCAATACCACGTCCTCGATGTCGAGGACGGTGAGGGAGCCTCCTTCGGGTACCTGCGCCACAATCAGGAAGCCATCGGCCAGAA
Source organism: Bacteroidota bacterium (assembly GCA_003696875.1). GTDB lineage: Bacteria > Bacteroidota > Bacteroidia > J057 > J057 > RFHL01. The sequence goes on from RFHL01000256.1 coordinate 9,510, forward strand.
TCTGGATGCAAATGGCAATAGGCACCATGGCGCCTTGCTGGTTCACAAAGGCCGGCACCCGGATTTCACCGGCGATGAGGGTGTCTTCTTCCCGGAATCCGTTGCGGTCAAAGGCGAGAACCAGTTGGGTGATGGAAACCGAAACTGAGCCCAGCTGCAGGCTGGCATTGCTCCCCGCCGAGAAGCGGTGGTAGTCATGGGCGCTGTCATAGGTGTAGGCGACCGCGATGGTCAGCGGATCACCGTCCCCATCGGTCAGACCCGGTAGCTCCACGGAGCCGGCCCCGGTGAAGTCCTGCAGGTTGCCCTGGGCAACCGCGATGCTCAGGGCCGTCAGTTCGACGCCCACCGGGCCGATTTCGCCGGAGATGCCTCCGGTCAGGGAGAACTGATGCTGATCCCCGGCCGCCACGTAGCTGTAGCTGAGACGGGCAGGGCCACTGGCGTTGGTCAGGTTGGGGATCACGAAGGTAAAGGAACCCGAAGCACTCTGCACCTGACCACCGCCTACCCTCAGATTCAGGGCCTCTACGCCAAACTCCAGGTCTCCCAAGAAGAAGGTCCCGGTGCTGGCCAGCCCGAAGCTGTGCTGATTGCCCACGATGTCATAGGCGTAGCTGAAGGCCAAGCGGGCGGGCTGTCCGCCGGCGTCCTCAAAGCCCGGAATCCCCAGGCTACCCGTACCGGCTGCGCTGTGCACCTGCCCATTCTGGACGACCACGGCCAGGTTGGTGATCTCAAAGCTGAAATCCCCAATTTGGCCTGCGCCAGAAGTATTGGTCTGGAAGCTATGCCGCTGATTGGCTTGGCTGTAATTGTAATCGAAGGCGATAAAAACCGGCTGTCCCTCACGGTCTTCCAGGCCAGGGATGCCTATGGCTCCGGCCCCCGTAGCGGCCGTCACCTGCCCTCCCGTCACCATCAGCCCAAAGCTGGCTATCCGGATGCGAAAATCCCCGATCAGGCCCGTAGCCGTCGTCGAGGAACTGAAGCTGTGCGTGCCGGTCGCGCCGTCGTAGCTGTAGGCGAAATTGATCAGCAGCGGGTCGCCCCCCCTCTGTCTCGAAGCCCGGGATGCCGAAGGCCCCCGCGCCGGTGGCGCTCTGGGGTTGTCCATTCACCACCGTCACCGAGAGGCTATCTATGCGTAGGCGGAAGTCGCCAATCAGACCGGTGGCTGGCGTGCTACTGCTGAAGGTATGGGTCTGGGTGGCCTGATCGTAGGCATAGGCAAAGGCGATGGGTACTGGGCTGCCGCCGTCATCCTGAAAGCCATCCAGGCGCAGGTTTCCGGCCAGGTCGGCCGACTGCAAGCCGGTATGGTCCAGGACCAGGACCAGTTGGGTTACATCCAGGCCGTAACTGCGCGCAGCCAGGGCAAGGGGCCCAGCCGTGAGGAATTCTACCCGATAAGCGCCATCTTGCCGGGTGACCCGCACATCGCGATTGGGACCAAAGCCGGGCACCTGCAGACTGCCCTGAACGTTGACGGTCGCGGGCAGGAGCCCGCTTTGGTTGAAACCGAGGGAAAACTGGCTTATCTGTAAAGAGAAGCCGCCCAAACTCAGGCCGGGCAGGGCCCCGGTGCTCAGGGTGTAGGTGTTATCGGGATTGAATGTCAGGTCCAGGGAAAAGGCCCGATTCGCCACTTGCAAAGGGTCAAGCAGGCTGCCCTGAAACCGAGTATTGCTGACCGCTCCGGCCAAATCCACGTCGAATTGAAAATCAGGGATATCAAAGCCCAGGCCGGCGAGATTCGCCCTGGCTGGCGTCTGGGCCCGCACCGCATAGGTCCCATTGGTACGGCTCACCTGAATACCAAGCTCAGTCGGCAGGCCCGTGACCTGATCAAGAAACCCTGGCACCTGAATGGCCCCGCTTTGGGCGGGGTTGTCTACCAGATTCTGGAGAAAGGAAACAAAATCAGTGCGCCGGGCAGGATCTGCCAACAGGGCAAAATTCTCGGTGAGGGTGGCAGGCATAAGCGGGTAGCGGTAGTCAGCGTGAAATCCGAAAAAGGCAGCCATTCTGGCCCGCTGCGAGCGAAAGCGGGTCAGGAAAAGCAGATCATTCGCCAGACAAAATATTTCCCCGGGAAAAAAGCCCTTATAATTTATGACTTTCCCGGGCA
>RFHL01000257.1 GCA_003696875.1 Bacteroidota bacterium
CTTCACCCCGGAAGATTTTGCCTTTTTACATCCCGGAGGGGCGTTGGGGAAACGGTTAATGCTTAAGGTCGATGATGTCATGGAAATTCATCGTCAGCTTGACCAAACCAGACAGATCACTTAGTCCCTCCAGATTGAAAAAATCCACCAGGAAATTGAGATCAAATTCTGAGCGCAGCTTCAGGTCTATTTCAGGAGAAAGAAAGTTCTTCACCTCCAGATCACCCGAGAAAATGCCCGTCTCAGGCCGGGCCTGAAAATCCTCCAGACCAAAGACCATCGCCGCCAGCCCGCCCGTATCAGCGACGGTACGCAGGTAACCGGCAAAAGCCATCCCCTCCACCGAGCGCTGGCTCTGCCGGTGGCGGATCATGCCTTCGGCACAGCCAAAGCGGGCCTCCAGCCGGGGCAGTCGCCCCGGTGCCAGCCGCCCTTTTACCGTGGCTTCGAAAAAGACTTCGCCCCGGTTGTCGTAGCCCTGCAGGGTGGGGATGAGCTCGTCCGGAGCCAGCGCGATCAGCAGGTCAAAGTTGGGCTTGGCCCCGTCGACCTTCAGGTCGAGGTAGGGGTTCCTCCCCAGGGCTACCAGCCCTTCCACGCGAAAGTCAGCCCCGGCCAGCATGAGCTCGGAGGGAAATATCCGCAGCTCGGTCTGCTCGCTGTCGTAGTCGAGCTCTATCTGCAGGGCCACGGGCTTCCGCTTGAGGTAGGTGGTGTCCCCATCGACGATCAGGTTCATTTCCAGTTGGGCGTCCAGCCCGACGAAGGTGTGGACATCTTGCAGGGAAAGACGCGCCTGTGCCCGCTCGATAAAGGCATCCACATCGGTGCCGGTGGCTTCGCTGATATTGTGCAGGTCTATGTCCCGCAGCTTGATGCGTTGTACATCCAGGTTGAGCGGCGCGGCCGCCGAATCTGCCGCCGACTCAGGCCCTTGCAGGGCCTCCAGCAGGTTGAAGCGCCCCTCTCGGTCTTGCACGACCTTGAGGTAGCCCTCACTCAGGGTGAGGGCCTTGATCTGGTAATTTCCCTTCAGCACCGCCCATACGTCAAAACCCACATACATATCTGCCACCTCCATCAAAGGCGGCTGGCTCAGGTCCTTGGTTTCGTACAGGTGCACCTCCTCCAGGTCGATGGAGATGTAGGGGAAGTTGGCAAAGGGGGATACCCGGCTCCCCGCCAGGGTAATCTGTCCCGGGAGGGTGGCATTGGCTTCGGTGAGGAGGCGCTGGACCAGCACCTCTTGCTGCCACATCAGCCCCCCGACCAGCAGGGAACCTACAACCGTGACCAGCATGACAAGGCCCAGGAGCCAGCGTAGCCAGGAAGGGATTCGTCGCCTGCGTTTCATATGGGGATGGTGAGGCAACAAGTTAGGGAAATCCCCTGATTTTGGCGCGCAGGGCTGGAGGCAAAGAGGTCGAAACCGGGAAAGCCCGGGAGGAAAGCTCTCCCCGTCGGCTCAAGCCTTTCTTTCCCTAAACCTGCACCTCCTCGGTCTTTACCTCCATTGTCTCCTCTCCCTCGCCCTCCCGGGCGAGGATTTCCCAGGGCCCCTGCATCCCCTCCAGCTCCCAGGTACCCCAAAAGTGGTCTTTGCCGTTGAAGCGGCCATGATAGAGGACGATATGCCGCCCGAGATACTGCTTTTTCATTACCAGAGAGCCGTCCTCGGCCAGGACGCCATCGAAGAGGAAGGCCCCCGCCACGTCGAGGCCCGACCCCTGGATATGGTCACCATCGACGCGCATGCGCAGGCCTTCCATATTGGCATGGAAGCCAAATTGTTTCCACCAGCCGATGCAGGCCGTTTCTTCCATAGGGGATCATCGTGGGTGTGATTCATCCAAACGCAAAGCCGCAGGAGCAGGTTGCGCGCCTACTCTCTTGCCCCAAAAGCGACGGGCAAGCGACTACCCTCTGTGAGGGAGTGCCTGCCCGCCTGTCCACCCCATGGAACATGTCGTGAGCCTATTCCCAACCTCCACCCAGAGCCTGGTAGAGGTTTACCATGGCGTGTATTTGCAGCATCTTGGTCTCAATCAGGTCCATACGAGCCTCCAGGGCATCCCGCTGGGTCAGCAGAACCTCCATGTAATCGGCCCGGGCCGAGCGAAAGAGGTTGTTGGCGATGGTAATGGACTCGGTGAGGGCCTGCACCTGATCCTCCTTCAGGTTATAGCTTTCACCGATGTTGCTGATGTAGGAGAGCTGATTCACCACCTCGATATAGGCAGACAGGATGCGCTGCTCATAGTCGAAAGCGGCCTGAATCTGCCGGGCATTGGCGTTGTAGTAAGCCGCTTTGATGGCCTTACGGTTAATCAGGGGAGCCACCATATCGCCAACCAGGGAGAAGGCGATGGATTCGGGGGCCTGCAGGAGCAGCTTGGGGTTGAAGGCTTGCAGGCCGAGCCCGGCGGTCAGGCGCACAGAGGGGTAAAAGTCTGCCCGGGCGACGGCCACATCCAACTTGGCGGCGGCCAGCTCCTGCTCGGCCTGCCGAATATCGGGTCGGTTACCGAGCAATTGCACCGGGAGGCCGGCCTCAATCAGACCGGGGACCACGTCTGCAAAGGCTTCCCGATCCCGAGGGATGGGCTGCGGATAGCGGCCCACCAGAAAGTTGATCCGGTTTTCCACCTCCACAATCTGCTGCTCAATCTCGTACTGCAGGCTCCGGTTTTTGAGGACTTCGGCCTCATACCGGCGCACGGCCAGCTCGGTGGCCCGGGCAGCCTGCTTCTGCAGGCGCACAATTTTCAGGGCGTCTTGCTGAATGCGGATGTTCTGCTTCAGGTTGTCCAGCTGGTTGTCGAGGGCCAGTAGCTCGTAATAGGAGCGGGCGATCTCGGCCACGAGATGGGTAACCATGAAGTTCTTGCCCTCAACTGAGGCCAGGTAGCGATGCATGGCCGACTTGCGGGCGTTACGCAGCTTATGCCAGACGTCGACCTCCCAGGAGGCAAAGGCTCCTAGGTTGATCTCAGGCAGAGGGTCGGGAAACTCCCGCCCCGGCTGGATCTCGGTATTGGCGTCATTAGCGCCTTGACTGGTGTAGCGGCCGACCTTCTCGGCGCCAGCATCGCCGCCGATCTTTACAAAGGGCAGGTACTCCCCTTGCCGGGCCGACACCTCGTTGCGGGCCATGTCGATTTCCTGCAGGAGGATGTTCAGCTCCTGGTTATGGGCCAGGGCGGTGTCAATCAGCTCCTTGAGGTTGGGGTCGGAGAAGAAGGTTCTCCAGTTGATGTCGGCCATATTAGCCGAGTCCTGCGAGACCGCATAGGCCTCGGGCAGGCCGGGGCCGGCGGACTTCTGCACCAGTGCCGGCAACTGACAGGCCGTAAACACCAGCGGCAAGAAAGCCATCCCCAGGTATGTTATGATCGATTTATTACGCATGTTGATCAGTGTCTTGGGTCTCTTCAAGCGGTTTGTCTTCCTCATCCAGATAGTCATCCTCTGTGGCATAGTGGGGATCTTCGGAGAGGGGATCAAAGTGTTCATCCCGGATCAGCTTGCGACCTTCGGCCAACTTGCCAAAGATGTAGTACAAGCCCGGGATCACGACGACCCCGAAGACGGTCCCAAAGAGCATCCCCCCCAGGGCCGAGGCTCCGATGGTGCGGTTGCCGATCGCGCCGGCGCCCGTCGCCACGACCAGCGGAATAAGGCCGGCGATGAAGGCAAAGGAGGTCATCAGGATAGGCCGGAAGCGGGCCTTGGCCCCTTCGATGGCCGCATCGAAGACGGAGGCCCCATGCTGATGCCGCTGCACCGCATACTCTACAATCAGCACCGCATTTTTGCCCAACAGCCCCACCAGCATAATGATCCCGATCTGGGCATAGATGTCATTGGCCAGGCCCATGGCCTTGAGGAGGACAAAGGAGCCCAGGATCCCCACCGGCAGCGAGAGTACCACAGCCAGCGGCAGGAGGAAGCTCTCATACTGAGCGGCCAGAACGAGATAGACGAATATCAGGACCACGGCGAAGATGAAAATGGACTCATTTCCCCGCTGGGCCTCGTCATAGGACAAGCCTTCCCAGGCGATGTCATAGCCCCGCGGCAGGGTCTGCTCGGCGGTTTCCCGGATGGCCTGAATGGCATCGGCGGTGGTGTACCCCTTGGCCGGCTGCCCGCGGATGGCCGCGGAGTTGTACATATTGTAGCGGGTGATCTCGTTGGGACCCTGGCTCTTTTTCAGTTTCATAAAGGCCGAGTAGGGCACCATTTCGCCTTCTTCGTTCTTGACAAAGAGCTTGAGCAGATCGCTCGGCAGCTTGCGAAACTCAGGGCCCGCCTGCACATACACCTTAAAAAACTGCCCAAAGCGGATAAACCCCTGCTCATAGGTACTCCCGATCAGGATGTCCAGGGTTTCCATGGCCTTGCCGATGGAGACTCCCTTTTGCATGGCGATCTTGTTATCGATCTCCAACTCGTACTGCGGGTAATTGGCAGCAAAGAAGGTGAAGATCCCGGTCAGCTCCTGGCGCTGGCGCAGGTTGTCCATGAAAGCCTGGTTGATCCGGTCAAACTCCTGATAGTCGGTCGAATTGGTTTTATCCAACAGCCGCAGCGAAAAGCCTCCTGAGGAACCAAAACCTGGGATGGCCGGCGGCTCGAAAAACTCGACAATGGCCCCCAGTCCCCTGGATTTCTCTTCCAACTCCTCCATGATCTCATGGACCGACTGGCGTCGCTCGGACCAGTCCTTGAGGTTGATCAGACAGGTACCGGCATTGGACCCCCGGCCTTCGGTCATGATCTCATAGCCCGCCAGGGAGGCGACCGACTCCACGCCCTCGACATCTTCGCAGATTTTCTGGAGCTCCCGGGCTACCTGATTGGTCCGCTCCAGGGTAGCCCCGGGAGGCGTTTGGATGATGGCATAGATAGTCCCCTGGTCTTCGCTGGGGATAAAGCCCCCGGGGAGGTACTCGTTTTGCACATAGATGCCAACACAGAAAATCACCAAGATGCTCCAGGTCACGACTTTGCGATCCACAATCCGCCGGAGGACCCAGGTGTAGCGATTGGTGCCCTTCTCAAAGGTCCGGTTGAAGGCATCCAGCAAACGGGTGAGGGGATTGACCTTGCGGGGTTTGCCGTGGTTGTTCTTAAGCAGCATGGCCGAGAGCACCGGCGTCAGGGTCAGGGCGATAACCGCCGAGATCATGATGGCGCTCGCCATGGTGATTGAGAACTGCCGGTAGAAGGTCCCCACGGGTCCACCCATGAACGAAATCGGCAAGAAAACCGATACCATCACCATGGTGATGGCGATGATGGCTCCGCTGATCTCGCGCATGACTTCCCGCACGGCGTTGTAGGGGGAGAGGTTTTTATCCTCCATCTTGGCGTGGACCGCCTCCACCACCACGATCGCATCATCCACCACGATACCGATGGCCAGTACCAGGGCAAAGAGGGTGACGAGGTTGATGGACAGCCCAAAGAACTGGATCACAAAAAATGCCCCGATCAGCGACACCGGCACAGCCAGAATCGGAATCAGGGTTGAGCGCCAGTCCCCCAGAAAGACAAAGACTACCAGGGCGACCAGGATGAAAGCATCTCTCAAGGTGTGCAAGACCTGCTCAATTGAGGCATCCAGGAACTGGGATACGTCATAGCTGATCTTGTAATCCACCCCGGGCGGAAAGGACTTCCGCATTTCCTCCAGAGTCGCTTTTACCTCTTCGATGACCTTGGTGGCGTTGCTGCCATAGTTTTGCTTCAGCACGATCGAGGCCGAGGGATGGCCGTCGAGGTTGGAGTAGATGTCGAAAAATTCGCTCCCAAGCTCTACCTTGGCGATGTCACCCAGGTGAATGCTCTCCCCCTCGGGATTGGCCCGAATGATGATGTTTTCGTACTCCTTGGGCTGATTGTAGCGACCCTTGTAGGTGAGCACATACTCCAGCGACTGGGCTGTGATCCCCGAGCTGCGACCCAGGCGGCCCGGCCGCCCCACGATGCTCTGCTCACCCATGGCCTCCATCACCTCCTGTACCGAGATATCGTAGGCCCGCATCCGGTCCGGGTTTAGCCAGACCCGCATCGCGTAGCGGCGGCTGCCCAGGATCTGCGCCCGGGCGATCCCATTGATCCGGTTGATCTCGGGGATCATATTGACATTGGCGTAGTTATACAGGAACTTTTCATCCATCTGCTCACTGGTGCTGTACAGGTTTACATACATGAGCATACTGGGCTGAATCGGCGTAATGATCACCCCCTCCCGCTGCACCAGTTCCGGGAGCAGCGGCATGACCTGGTCTACCCGGGTCTTGACCCGGATTACCGCCTGGTTTGGGTCTGTGCCGGGTTCGAAGATGACCCTCAGGGTGGCTTCCCCCGCACTCGTGGCGTCAGTCGCTATATAGCGCATCCCCTGCACCCCGTTGATGGCATTCTCCAGCGTGATCAGGGTCGACTTGACCAGGACATCGGCGCTGGAACCAGGGTAGGCAATGAAGATGTTGACGGTCGTAGGGGCAATCTGGGGAAATTGTGAGATGGGCAACTGCTGGATGGCCAGACTCCCCACAAACACAATGATAATAGATATGACGATGGCCAGGACTGGCCGGTGTATGAATCTTTGAAACATGTCTGTTGCGGCTTTTCTGTTGCGGCTTTTCTGTTGCGGCTTAGAAACCCTTACCCTACTCTGCATACAGATTCAGGTGCTCAATGACCTGAGCGGGATCCTCCACCTGGTATTGAATCTCATCTCCCTGCTTGACGAGTCGCAAGCCTTCCAACAAGAACTTGTCGCCTTCATCCAATCCCTCACTCACCAGGTAGATATGGGGTAACTCAGCCATGATCTGGATTTCCCGGGATTGCAAAACGCCCTCTTCATTCACCACAAACACGTACTTCTTATCCAGTACATCGAAGGTGGCCTTTTGGGGAATGATCAGCCCCTGGCTGACCGGGACAGACATGATGATGTTGCCAGTCTCTCCATGGCGCAACAGCAGATCCGGATTGGGAAAGGTCGCCCGAAAGGCAATGTTGCCCGTCTCGTGGTTAAACTCCCCCTCAATGGTCTCCACCACCCCGGAATGTTCAAAGACGCGGTTATTTGCCATCAGTAGGCGCACCTGTGCGCGCGAGCCCTGCGGAAACTGGGTCCGATATTCCAGGTACTCCGGCTCCGGCACGTTGAAGTACACCCACATCTTGCTGTTGTCAGACAAGCTCGTCAGCAATTCGCCCTCCTCCAGCAAACTCCCCTCCCGCACGTGCAGCCGGTCCATAATCCCGTCGAAGGGAGCCCGGATATCCGTAAAGTCCAAATGCACCTCGGCCAGGGCCAGTTCCGCTTTGGCCTTTTCAAACTTGGCCTTGGCCATCGCCAGCTCATTCTGGGAGACAATGTTGCTGTCCGCCAGCGCCCGGGTATTTTCGTATTCGATTTCCGCCACCCGGGCCTCGGCCTGCGCCTTCTGCACCTCCGCAGCATACAGCGTAGGCATGATCTTAAACATGGGTTGCCCCTTCTTGACGTACTGCCCTTCGTCTACGAAGATGTTTTCCAGATAGCCCTTTTCCAGGGCCCTGAGTTCAATGTGGCGCACAGAGTGAATCTGGCAAACGTATTCATTGGTGATGACGGTATCCCGTCGCAAGGGGGTGGTAACCAGAAAGGTGGTTTCCTCCGCCTCCTTGCTTTCATGGTCATGACGGCAACCGGCTGTCCACAAAGCGGCAATCATGCCGACCCATATGATAAACCTTGTCATATATGTCCTGCTTGGGTGCGGTGGCCAGGTCGGGGAATGCCCCACCCCTTCTAATTTTTGAAATAGCCATCACGCACAGAATAAAAAAAGTGGTAAATAATGATTTTCTCTTCGCCTTGATTGTCCTGCCCTGTGGGGGTATCCCCGAAGACGGCTGGCGAGAGATACTGTTTGGCACCTCCCATACGCTTCTGTTCCGAAGGAAAAACCCCAAGGCTCAGAAAGCAGGATCGATGACGAAGAAAAGGGGGAGGGGGCGAAGGCACAGGCCGCTCAGGGCATATGCCCGTGCAGGTAGCACCGGCGTAGCACAATCATCTGGCTTGCCGCCATGATCGCCCCGAAACCAGTGCTCTGTCAAGTGAAAAATGACGGGAAAGCAGTCGCAGATTTTTTCGCAGATCATGGTCCCGGCAAGCCGGGAAGTTTGGCGAGCCAAACGAGGCATTTTTCAATGCAGATCATGGATGCCGGTTTACCGGTAGATGCGGAGAAAGATGCAGCGATCACCCGTCATTCGGGACTTGACCGAGCACTAGGCGTGCTCGCCGATCTGTAGGCGCCGGTAGAGCAGGAAAAGTGGGAGGGACCCGCCCTGAAGGGCGACTGCGGGACTAGCGGAAGGACCGACCGGCAACAGCACACGTACAAGTGACAACCGTTCTACCAGGACAGTCATCCAAAAAACGGAAGGGCTATCGTCCAGATCAAAACCGGGCCACAAGTCGTCAGGCTGCGATTCGCCGAGGAGGCTTTCTTCCACCTCCTCAAACTCGGCGGCTTGGGTGTTCTTGCTCCAATGTACGACACCCAAGCCCAGCAGCGCGATCGCGCTGGCCATCAGTACCGACAGGAAAACTTTGGTTACACCCTTTTTCAGCATGCCTGCAAAAGAATGGGAATCCTCGGTCAAACGCAAGTGTAGGAGAGATTCTCCGATTGAAATTTCCGAACACCTTTCCTGGCCGCATGGGGGCCAGAACCCCCTGTGTATTAGTCCGCTGTCACGTACGCAGGACCCGGAAAAAAGTTGCCATAGCCATAAAAATGTGTGTTCCCTGCGCCAGCCGCGGGCGAGTCAACCGGTACTGAGGCCGAACAAGGGGCCTCTTTCCCTCAAAAGTCCCATGCGCTGCGCTCTCCTCTGCCTGATCGCCTGCCTGATTGCCTGCCTGTTGGCATGCCAGCCTCCTTCCCCGCCGACCCGCCCACCCAACATCATCTTCATTTACGCCGATGACCTCGGCTATGGAGACCTCAGCTGCTATGGGGCCGAGACCATTCATACCCCTCATCTGGACCAGATGGCCGCTGACGGGATTCGTTTCACCGACTTTTACAGCACCTCGCCCATCTGCTCGCCCTCGCGCACGGGCCTGCTCACCGGCCGCTATCAGGTGCGGGCCGGCGTGACCCGGGTCTTCTTCCCCAACAGCCTGCAGGGGCTGGATACCGCCGAAGTGCTGATCCCGGAACTGCTGAAGCAGGCCGGCTATGCCACCGGCCTGATCGGCAAGTGGCACCTGGGCCACCTGCCTGAGTTCCTGCCTACCCAGCAGGGTTTCGACTACTGGTTTGACTTGCCCTACAGCAATGACATGGAGTGGGCTCCACGAAAGGACCCGCCGCTGCCGCTGATGCGCAATGGCCAGATCATCGCCCAACCGGTGAACCAGAAGGAGCTCACCCAGCGCTATACCGCCGAGGCCGTCAATTTTATCGCCCGGCATCAGGA
>RFHL01000021.1 GCA_003696875.1 Bacteroidota bacterium
GCGGGGGCGCTCCTCGCCACTGCCGAGGGTTGGTCGTGGGATCTGCTCGGGGGTGGTCCTCTCAGTCGGCCGCGGCGACGGCAGGCCCGCAAGACCCTGCGCCGCGAGTGGGATGTGCGTAGCACTGCTGACTTTGACGAAGTGCAACAATGGCTCATGGAGACCGGTCACCGGCACGAGTTTCACGAACTCATCCAGCGCATCGCCGCCTTTTCGCCCGAAGAAGTGAGCACCTACCTGCAGGAGGTTGAGGCCGGGGCCTATGAGCTCGACACCCCCGAAGAGCAGGCGGAGGCCCGTCACCGGGTGGCCCTCATTCGCGAAAACCGCTATGGCATCCAGCAGTTGAGCTTTATGGCCTGGGACTATCTGCGCTTTATACACCTACACCGCCTGGGCTATGTGGCGGGATATCAGGATGAAGCGACCACCTGGTCGCGCTTGCTCTCAGCCGGACAGGTGCTGCGCAGCCGCTATGATGGCTGGGACCGCCTTCACCAGGATTATCTGGTGGCCCGGGAGTTCTGGTCTATCATCGAAACCCAGAAGGAGGAAGCTCGCTTCCGGCAGGCGATCTCCTACCTGCAAGAGGACCCCAAGAGCCCCTGGCAGGCAGAGAGTTGGGCCGTGTAGCCTAAGTCCGCCCAAACACCCGCCGGTAAACCGGCTTGCGAAAGGCAAATTGCGCCCAAAGTACCGGCCACAACAAAAAGGCCGGCAACCAGCCGGGCGTACCAAAGTCAATGCGATCGATGATCACGCAGCTCGCACCCCGGTTCTCCACGATATGCTGGTGCTTCCATTGTCGCAGGAAGAAGGGTAGTTGCCTTCCTTCATCCACAAACCAGGCCCGCTCCTCCGTCTCGCCCTCGTCGGTGATGTGGCTCACCCAGTCCTGGGCCGGCAACAGCGGCAGGTGCAACCGGATATGAACCACATCTCCCTTGTGTGAGCCATCGAAGCGTACCAGCTCGACCTTGGCGCCGGGCGGCGTCAGTTGCTCGAAGAGGCTTCGATCAAATCGGGCGAGGACCTGCCGGTAATCACCGGCGACGGGGGTTTGCAAATCCAAACGCATGGGCGTGGGGTCAGAGGGTATTAAGATCGGCGAGATAGGTTTCCGCCTGGGCCAGGGTTTGGGCCTTTTCGTCGGGCTTCATCCGGTCCAAGGTACGATAAGCGTAGCCAATGCGGGGATTCTTATCCAGCTTGTCGCGATGCCGCTCGTAAAAGTGCCAATAGAGGCTATTGAAAGGGCAAGCCCCCGCACCATGCCGGCGCTTTTTGTCATAGCTACAGCCACCGCAGTAATCGCTCATTTTGTCCAGATAGTTGGCGGTGGAAACGTAGGGTTTTGTGCCTACGATGCCGCCGTCGGCAAACTGACTCATGCCGCGGGTATTGGTGATCTCGACCCATTCGATGGCGTCGAGGTAGATGCCCAGGTACCACTGGTCCACCTCATCCGGATTAATCCCTGCCAGCAGGGCAAAATTGCCCGTAACCATAAGCCGCTGAATGTGGTGAGCATAGCCCCGGTCCAGCGAATCGCGGATGGCGTGTCGCAGGCAGTTCATACGGGTATCACCCGTCCAGAACCACTCCGGCAAGGGCCGCTCGTGGCCAAAGTAGTTCTGCGTGGCATAGCCGGGCATCTGCGCCCAGTAGACGCCGCGCATGTACTCTCGCCAGCCGATGATCTGCCGCACAAAACCTTCGATCTGGGCGATGTCAATGGTCCCAGCGCTGCCCTCCCAAGCAGCGATAGCGCGGTCCACCACCTCCCGGGGGTGCAGGATCTTGGCGTTGAGCGGGAAGGAGATACGGGCATGGAATAGTGACCAATGCTCGGCGGAAAGAGCATCTTGATAGTGGCCGAACCAGGGGAGGCATTTTTCCACGAAAAAATCCAGCGCCGCCAGGCTTTCTTGCCGGGTCACAGGCCAGATAAAGCGCTCAGAGTCGATCTCACCGATGGTGTACACGCCAGCGGACCGGATCATCCGGACGATCTCGGTCACATCCTGCCCAAACGAGATGGGCTCCGGGACCGGCACCTTGCCGTCATAGCGCTTTCGGTTATCGGCATCGTAGTTCCACTGGCCGGTGATGGGCTGCCCGGCGGCATCGACCATGATGCCGTGCTGCTGCCGCATGTGGCGATAGAAGCGCTCCATCAGGTAGGTCTTCTTACCGACAAAAAGCTCGGCCAGTTCCTCCCGACGGGTGAGGAAGTGGTGGGTGTCTACGGCTTCCCAGGGCAGGCCACAGCTCGCCGCAAAGGCTTTCAGTTCCTGGTCCAGTCGGTACTCGTCCGGTAGCTGATAGGCGAAGTGGGTCGCCTGATAGGCATCAATCAGGGCGCTCAGGTTTCCGGCAAGGGTCTGCCGGTTGTCGGGATCGTCGAGCTGAAGGTAGTGCACGCGATGTCCCTCGGCCGCGCGGGCGGCCGCGAAGGCCCGCATCGCGGCAAAAAAGGCCACGACCTTCTGGATGTGATGGGGCGCATAGTCGGTCTCCTGACGCACCTCCATCAGGACATAGAGGACATCTTCCTCGACCTGGTCAAACCAGGGGTGGGTGGCGTTGAGCTGATCACCAAGAATGAAACGTAAGCGCATAAGGGCAAGAACCCATCCGCCAGGGCCTTTGTTTCTGGGACCCTTGGGAAACCAAAAGCCCCGCCACAGGGGGCGGGGCTTGGCTTCATGCCGAAAGAACGGCTTTCTAATTTCGCTTGTGGATGCGGGTCGGGCCTTTACTTTCGGCCTGCACTTACTTCGCAGTAATCCGCCAGCTGGTTGACCCGGCTGTAGTTGGGATCCAAGGCGAAGATTTTCTCCAGGTAGGGCTTAGCTTCCTCGCAATGGTAGTTACCATCCTCACCCGTAGGGTTGAAGTAGTAGTTGGCGAGGATTTCGTAGGCGATCAGCAGGGCCCCTTTCTCAGAGTTACCGATGGTGTTGGGGTCCATACCTCCCCAAACATCTACGATGTCCTGGGCGGGCTTGAGCACAAACCAGTCCATGCCGGTGGTATCGGCGTTCTCCATGAAGTTGGCGATACGCAGGCGGTAGCTGTAGGGGGGTAGATAGTCGGCCTTCAGACCGTGTACCTCCTGGAAGTTTTTGTCGGCTTCCTCCCACATCTCGGCATTGTACTGCGCCTTGGCCAAATCGTAGTAGTGCGACAAGCCGATGGGCTCGGCATAGTCGAGGGCTTTCTGACGGTAGTGCGCCTCCAGCGGGTAGAGCCGGAGTGCAGCCGCTTCGGCTTCAATGGCTTCAGCTTCCAGCTTCTCGGCTTCGGCCAGCTTCGCCTCGCGGATATCAAACTGTACCTTGGCTTCGTCGGGCAGGGTATCGCGCAGGGCATTGTACTGATCCGTCGCGGCCTGGGCTTCTTTCAGGGCCTCAATGCGGGCCTTCTTCATGTCGCTCGCCTGCTTCTCCAGACGACGGGCATCCATATTGTATGCTTCAGCCAGATCTTGGAATACGCTGGCGCGCTCCGGGTTCTTCAGGATCATTTTCTGATAGTACTCATCGGCGGCGTCAAGATCGCCCATTTCACGCAGGATGTTGCCATATACCTCGTAGTCCTGCCAGATGATATACTCCTCCTTCTTTACGTTGGCGAAGTAATCGTCCATGGCGCTTTTGGCCTCCTCACGGCGGCCCAGCTTGTTGAGGGACATCCCTCGGATCCGGCGCATCACGTTGGTAGTGGTATCGATGGCGTTGAGGCGGTCGAGACACTCCTGATATTCTTCGGTCAGGAAGAGGAAGCTGGCAAAACGAATTTGTGCCTTGAGGTCCCCATCAGTCAGGGAGACGTACTTTTCGTAGTCGTTCCGAGCTTGCTTGTACTCCTTGGCCAGCAGCATCAGCTCACCGCGCACCCGATAGGCGGGAGCGTAGTCAGGGTTCAGTTCGATGGCTTTATTGGCATTTTCCAGGCCGGTACGAAAATCATCTGAAGACCCTGTTTCCTGCCCCTGCTCATAGTACAGCTCGGCCAGGTAGGCATAGGCAGGCACGTAAGAGGGGTCTTTGGTGATCGCCTTCTCCAGCTCTTCGATGGCCAGCTCGCGTACGCCTTGCTTCTTATAGTACTCACCCAGATAGATAGAGGGGCGAGGATCATCCGGATATTTGTCCCGCAGATCATAGAGAATCTGCTTGGCCTTACCGCGCTCATCAGGACCGCCGATCAGGAGCGCTTCGGCAACTGCATAGGCAACCTCAGGGTCTTTGCCCTTGCTGTAGTCCATGGCTTTGTCCAGTGCCTCCCGGGCATCGAAGAGTCGGTCTTCAATCAGAGCCAGTCGGCCCATACCAGCGTGGTTCAGCGGACTCTTGGCCTTCTCGTCCAGGCCACGCTGGAAGAAGGTCTGCGCTTGCACGTAGGCCTCCTGCTGGATACGAATGTAGCCCAGCCAATAATAGATTTCGTCGGCATTTTTTTGTTTTTCCCCCAGATAGCCATTGAGTATACTCTCGGCCTCGTCATACTTCTCCTGTCGGATGAACTCTATGACCTGGGTGAGATCTGCCTGTGCCATGGCCACATGGGACCCCAGCAGCATGAGCAGACTCGCGCAGAAAGTCAGAACACGGTTCAGCATAGTGATCAGCGGTTTTAATTAGAAAGTTTGAGGTAACATATTCACACCCTGGGAGGAAAAGCCTCGAAAGATGTGCCGGTATGGAGTGTTCCTGGAGAATACCTGTCCCAGAGGCCGAAAATATGGACCGAAAGAGATACCTACAAGCGACCTACAGAGCCAGGTAAGAGGAGTCAGGTGACAAATATCATTCAATTTCACCTGATAGTCAAAATCTTAGTCTTTCCTTTGTCGTTTGACTCCCGGAGGAGAAAATTGAAAAAAAGTTTCGTGAAGGGCCTTCCCCTTTTCCTTGCAACGAAGCCCCTACTCAATCTGTTGTGCGCCCTCCTTGGCGGGCATCCGCACCCTGCGGGGAATATCGTGAATGGCCGTTAGGCCCGCTTTGTGTATGATCCGCTGTCCCGGCGGGGAGTCTATGTAGGAGGTCAGCCCGGTTCCCAAGCCAAAGATGGTTTCGCGACTGATCACCGTCATGGTGCGGGTCAAGGGATAACATCTCCAGTACGTAAAGCTCTGGTGCGGCCCAAAAAAGCGCTGCTTATAGCGGCACTCGGTATTGTCTTTTCGGCCCTCCAGCAGCACGATGCCGAGCCCTTGCATGAGCGAGTCCCGGGAGGGTTCATCGCGGTCGCTGACCCAAGCCCAGCCCCCCAGGCCCAGGGCCCCGGGCCGGTTGGCTACCTCCCGCATCATCGCCGCCGTACTCCCCGCAGCAAATACGCCGCCTTGCCGAAAGTCGGCTCCGGCCAGCAAACTGTCCTGTAAGTAGCGCGCCGTACTGGACTGCGCGTGATCAAACACCAGGCTAATCGCTCCCAGTCCGTTGGCAGGATCAATCTCATCCCAGCGCGTGATCTGTCCGGTGAGAATCGCCTGAAGCTGGTCTAGTGTCAGCCGCCGGGTGGGGTTACCCTCCGCCGTCACGACCACGATTGCATCCCGCCCGATCACGGCGTAGTTTGGATGGACCTGTTGTTGCCGCAGGTAGGCCTCCTCATCCCGGCTCAAGCGTCGGGTCGAGATAACCAGCCGCAGGCTGTCACTGTCCAGCATGCGCTGTATGGCTTCTTCACCAGGCAAATAGATCGGGGTGATCTTCGCTTCAGGATAGATGGTGGTGAAGTTGTCGACAATGGCACCGATGACCGGGGCCAGGGTCTGATCGACGGCGATCCGAATGTCGCCGCGGGTGGCATGCTCGCCCTTGCGCATTGCCGAACCACTGGCACCAAGCCGCCCCGGTACCCGGGGCGCCGTCTCACCATCTGGCTTGGTATCGAAGGAGGGCGCCTCCGTCAGGCTGTCGGCGGGCAGGGTGGCCGCCTCGCCT
This sequence comes from Bacteroidota bacterium, assembly GCA_003696875.1. Taxonomy (GTDB): domain Bacteria; phylum Bacteroidota; class Bacteroidia; order J057; family J057; genus RFHL01. The sequence goes on from RFHL01000021.1 coordinate 5,961, forward strand.
TGAGGCGCGCTTCGACCACATCCGAAAACCATCGTGATGATGATTCCCCCAAAAAAGGCCCAATCCAGAAGCTTCATGCGGGTTGCAGCAACTTGTTGGCCCACAAATGTAATACATTTTCCCGGATTTTTTACAGGCATATCTGGCACAGGCTGACGGGAGGCGAGCGACAAAAAGGAAGAAAAATCTTGGGGCCCAAGGCTTTGAGACAGCGTCAGCCCAACAAGATCCTGACCGGATCTATCCCTTGCTTCCGGCCTTGTCACCCACCCTATGAGATAGGAAATACCTCCAAATTCCATAAAGCGCGGGGCCTTTGCCTCGCCGCTGCCCACCTGCCAACCCCTATGGCCAACCGAACAATTCGCCTCCCTAAAACACCTCCACCCGGCGAGAATAACCGCTCAATCACCCATTTCAACACTTGGCGCATCAAACGTAGCAAATAAGGAGAATAAAGCGTTCGTTATCAGAGCCTTAATTTGCGCGAATCGCGCGCACCACCTTGTTCATTTTCTATTTGTCCCTTCAACCTGAATATGCATTTTCTGAAGCACCCCTTGCTCCTGATCGGGTGGCTTGCTCTGTCCTGTACCCTTTTTGCCAGTCACCCGCCCTTGCCCAAAGGGATGGCGGCACCTGTTGATCAGAATCCCCAAAAGCTCAAACTGCCCATGGGATTCTCTCCCAATGGCGACGGGGTCAATGACTTGTTTCGCGCCGAGATAGAAGGCGTACAGGCCCTCCACATTACCATCTTTGCTCCGAATGGCGACCTTATGTATGAGGCGCGGCAGGTACACTTTGCCTGGGACGGTCAAAGCCCGGAAGGCGGTCCCGCCCCGGAAGGTATCTATACCTACGCGGTCTGGGCCCGCTTCGAAAGCGGGCAGGAAATCCAACAAAACGGCTCTGTGACGCTGGTTCGGTAGCCGGAAAAGCGGCTGGTAGCCAGGTCTCAAAGCAAAAAGCCGAAACGACCATCTGGTCGCTTCGGCTTTTTGGGCGCTCGGGCATCCCTAGCGGATGCGCATCTGCAGCTCCTCCACCTTCTCCAGCACCTCTTGTCGAGGCATATCGCGGAAGCGCGGCGGCAGCAGTTCCTTGGAGGTACATTCCAGCACGGCCGCGTACTCCATCAGCTCAATCTCCTCGGGATAGGTCGGCGGCAGGAAGTCGTTGAAGGCCTGGGCGATGATGTCGGGGTTAACTTCGTCGAGCCCAAGGCTCGCAGCTTTGAACTTGGAACGGGTGAGCGCCGCCTCCATGTCTGCACCCGACCGGACAGGGATGTCTTCGAAGAACTCCTCGTCGAAGTCATCCATTTCGATATAGTTCAACCCGGTCTTCTTGAGCATGACCTGCAGCAGTTCCCGTTTTTCCTCCAGCGACTCGGGATAAAAGAGCGCAATATGCTCCTCGGCGCGGCCCTGCCGCTTGAAGTCGACCGGCATCAGGTCGGGTCGGGCCGTGACCAGAAACCAGATGATGCGACCACGGTTGTCGGTGTCGCTCATGAAGGTCGCGAGCATAGAGAAAATCCGGCTGTTGACCCCGCTGCCGCCTTCGTTGCGGCGATTGCCCAGATAGGCATCGGCCTCATCAATCATGACCGCCACAGGCGCCATGGCCTTCAGGATCTTGAGGACCTTCTGGAGGTTGCCTTCGGACTGGCCTACGTACATGCCCCTGAAGTTTTTGAGCATGACCATCGGCACCCCGATATCGCTGGCAAAGCAACGAATCATGAAGGTCTTGCCGGTCCCGACCGGACCGGATACGAGGTAGCCCATGGGCATGACATCGGGTCGCCCGTTTTTGAGGGCCCGGGCGGCATCGAGCAAGTGCTTCTTGGCCTGGGCGTGGCCGGCCACGTCGGTGAGGCTGTAGCGGGTCTCCACGAACTCCAAGAGGCCGCCCGCCTCATTCTCAATCATTTCTTTTTTCTTCCGGGTCAGCTCCTCATTGGTAAAAGGAAGCTTGTTGCGTGTGGCCTCAGACATAATGATATCGAGGTGCACCAAGCCCAAACCCGCCGTATTCTTGGCCAGAATCTCGGGCTTCATCTCAAAAAATTCCCTTGACCCCTCCTGCTCCCGGAAGAAGTGGTTGATAAAGCTCAGCCGGTCAGCTTCGACGGGATAGGAAATGTTGACGTCGTGGGTGTAGGGGTTGCGGATGTACTGCTGATTGATCTCGGCAATATTTTCCGTCAGCACCACCACGGTGAGGTCGGCGTCGAGAAACTTCTTCTCTTTGGCCCACTTTTGCATAAAGACCAGCAGCATGTGCTCATCGGGCCGATAGCTGGAGGAATCAGTCATCGGGAGCAGGGTCTCGGCATAGTCCACAATGAAGGCGATGGAC
>RFHL01000258.1 GCA_003696875.1 Bacteroidota bacterium
CAGCTGCTCCCGCAGCTCGCCCACACCGCCGAGCTGCGGGAGCAGCTGTTTCAGGAGATCAAGGGCCGGCTCCCGGAGCGGGAGCAGAGCGCCGCCTACCGGCACGACGGCTACTGGTACTACCACCGCTTTGCCGAGGGGCAGGAGCACCCCCTCCTCTGTCGCCGGCCCGGCGACATGGCGGCCCCCGAGCAACTCATGCTCGACCTCAATGTCCTGGCCGAAGGCCACAGCTTTTGCCAGCTGATGGGCAGCAGCGTGAGCCCCGATGGGCGTTATCTGGCTTATGTCATCGACTACCTGGGCCGCCGTATCGGGCAGCTGCGCATCCGTGACCTGGATACCGGCGATGACCTGCCCGAGGTCATCGAGGGCGTGAGTGGCAACCTGGTTTGGGCGATGGATGGGCACACCCTCCTCTATGGCCGCAAGGACCCTGAGACCCTGCGGCCCCATCAGATTTACCGCCACCGGCGTGGTAGTGAGCCTGCCGCCGATGTGCTGGTATTCGAAGAAACCGACGACACCTTTCGATGCGGGGTAGGACGGAGCCAGTCGCGCCAGTATCTGGTGATTCAGTCCAGCAGCACCCTGACCAGCGAAGTCCGTCTCTGTCCGGCTGACCAGCCGGAGGCGGCGTGGGAGGTCTTCCAGCCGCGCACGCGCGGCCACGAGTACAGCCTCGACCACCTCAACGGGCAGTTTTTCATCCTCTCCAATGCGGAGGGCGCCACCAACTTCCAGATCTTTGCCTGCCCGGAAGCCGACCACCGCCGGGAAGCTTGGACCGTCCATCTCGCCCATCGGGAAGACCAGCTCATCGAAGATTTTACCCTGATGCGGGATTATATGGCGGTGCAGCTGCGCCGCGGCGGGCTCACCCATCTGGAGGTTCTCCCCTTTGGCGAAGGGGAGGCCTTCCCCATCGTTTTTCCCGATCCCATCTACTCGGCCTACCTCGACTACAATCCCGATCCGGACAGCCCCAGCCTGCGGTACGGCTACGAATCGATGACCACGCCCGCCTCGCTCTACGACCTCCACATCGCCAGCAGGGAGGCGAGCCTGGCCTGGCAAAAGGAGATCCGAGGCGGCTTCTCCGCCGAGCAGTACCGTTCCGAGCGTCGCTTTGCCACAGCCCCTGACGGGACGGAGGTTCCCATATCCTTGGTTTATCGAGCCGATACCCCCCTCGACGGCACGGCCCCACTCCTGCTCTATGGCTATGGCGCCTACGGCTATAGCCTCGATCCCTACTTCAGCCCGGCCCGGCTGAGCCTGCTCGACCGGGGCTTCATCTTTGCCATGGCCCATGTGCGCGGCGGGGAGGAAAATGGCCGCCCCTGGTACGAGGCCGGCCGGCAGATGCAGAAACGCAACAGCTTCACCGACTTCATCGCCTGTGGCGAGGCCCTGCTTGCGGCGGGCCTTACCCGGTCCGATCGCCTGTTTGCCATGGGTGGCAGCGCGGGCGGCCTCCTGGTGGGCGCCGTGATCAACATGCGACCCGACCTCTTTGCCGGAGTGGTGGCCCAGGTACCCTTCGTGGATGTGATCACCACCATGCTCGACGACAGCATCCCCCTCACTACCGGTGAATATGATGAATGGGGCAACCCCCATGAGCCCGAAGCGTACCGCTACATCCTCAGCTATTCGCCCTACGACAATGTAGAAAAAAAGGCCTATCCCCACCTGCTGGTGACCACCGGCCTGCATGACTCACAGGTCCAATACTGGGAGCCCGCCAAGTGGGTGGCCAAATTGCGCACCCACCAGACCGCAGACCGTCGCCTGCTACTCTACACCAACATGGACGCCGGCCACGGCGGAGCCTCCGGCCGCTTCGAGCCTTATCGGGAAGTGGCCCTGGAATATGCCTTTCTGCTGGACTTGGTTCCCTGATTATGCCCCGGTGAGGGCGGCCGCGAGGCGCAGGCGATAGTAGGGGATGCTTTCGTGAAAATGATCGTAGACATCCCGCAGGCCATCCCGCGCCCCCAGGTTCTCCATCGCCTGATGGATGCGCGCAAGCTCCCCGGTAGGAAAAAGGACTTTTTCGTTCAGGACCTCCCCGGCCTCCCAGTACTTGAGCAAGTGGCCACCGATGGTGGTGGCCTTGAGTTGCCGTCGCTGAGCGATCTCCTCGCAGCCCAGGCCCTGCAAATGCCAAGCATAGCTGGCCGCCGCGGTGCGGGAAGGCGGAAGCTTCTGTCCCTGGGCTTCGAAGTCACGCAAATAGCCGGCGATCGCCTCGACAAAGGCGGGCCCATAGCGGGCCTCCTTGCGGGTACCGACCCCGGAAATCCGGCTCATCGCCGTCAGGCTGAGGGGGCACTCCTGGCACATCTCGCGCAGGGTGGCATCGGAAAAGACCACATACGGAGGCACCTTCTCCTGCGTAGCCAGCGCTTTGCGCAGGCCGCGCAAGGCCTCAAACAAGCCTTCTTCGAAGGCTTCCCGCAAGCTGAGCGGCTTGGCCTGCGGCTCAGGACGGCGGGTACGCGTCCGCTCCGGCCGTACCAGCTCGACCCGGGCCCCGTCGAAGAGCACGGCCCGGCCCGCCTCGGTTACCCGTAGGGTATGGCCCTGATCGTAAGCGATCTCGATCAGACCCATCTGCAGAAACTGCACCATACAGTGCTGCCAATCGCCCTGGCTCAGGTCGCTACCCGCGCCATAGGTCTTGATCTGGTCATACCCCTTCTCACGGATCTCTTTGCGGTTGGAGCCGCGCAGCACATCCACCAGCATATTCATCCCGACCTCTTCCCGAAGGCGGATGAGGGCAGAGAGGGCCTTCTGGGCGAGAATGGTGCCATCGATGCGCTGGGGCGGATTCTGGCAGACATCGCAGTTGCCGCAGTCCTGCTCCATGGGCTCCCCAAAGTAGTTGAGCAGAATGCGGCGACGGCAGATCTGCGCATTGGCGTACTCCTCCATGCGGGCGAGCTTGGCCTGGGCCAGCTCAGGCTGTCCACTCTCAGCGATGAACTCCCTCAGCGTCAGGACGTCACGATAACTGTGAAACAGCAGCGTATCCGAAGGCAGGCCGTCCCGACCGGCCCGGCCGATCTCCTGGTAATAGCCCTCCAGGTTTTTGGGCATGTTGTAGTGGATGATCCAGCGCACATTGGACTTGTCGATGCCCATCCCAAAGGCGATGGTGGCACAGATGATCGGGACCCGGTCATTGATAAAATCCTCCTGGGTCTGGGCCCGCTGATCGGCGGGCATGCCCGCGTGGTAGTGTGCGGCTGCGTAGCCCCTGGCCCGCAAGCGGGCCGCTATGTCCTCGGTCGCCTTGCGACTCAGGCAGTAAATGATGCCCGACTGCCCCGGGCGCAGGCGCAGGAAGTCCAGAATTTGGGCCATACGGTTGCGGCCGGGCAGCACGCTCAGGCTCAGGTTGGGCCGGTCAAAGGAGGCGACAAAGACCTCCGGATCGCGGAGATCGAGCTGCCGGGCGATGTCCTGCCGGGTCGTCTTGTCGGCGGTGGCCGTGAGGGCGATGACCGGCACGCCGGGAAACTGCCCCCGCAGCCAGGCGAGCTGGGTGTATTCCGGCCGGAAATCATGGCCCCACTGCGAGATGCAGTGGGCCTCGTCGATGGCAATCAGGCTGATCTTGACCTGCCGCAACAGGTTGAGAAACTCGGGGCTCACGACCTTCTCGGGCGAGACGTAGAGCAACTTGACCTCAGCGAGGAGAATGTCCTCAACGAGCGCGGCCTGCTCGGCCCCGGTCTGGCTGCTGTTGTAATAGGCGGCGGCCACGCCATTGGCGCGCAGGGCCTCGACCTGATCCTTCATCAGGGCGATAAGGGGCGACACCACCACCGCCATGCCCGGCCGTAGCAGGGCCGGTAACTGAAAGGTGATGGACTTACCGCCACCGGTAGGCATGAGCACGATGGCATCCCCCCCTTCGAGCAGGCGGGCAATGATCTCTTCTTGCAGGGGACGAAACTGGTCGTAGCCGAAATAGGTCCGGAGGGCGCGGCGAGCGTCGGTGAGGGTGGGGAGCATGCTGAACGAGAAGTCAGAAGTCAGCGGTCAGAAGCCAGAAAGATATCCCTCTGACAAACCTCGGACAATATACAAAATCCGTGGCCTTCGCCGCCCATGACAGTACTTATCATCCGGACATCTTGGCTAGAAGGGATGATAATCTTTGCATAGGCTTATTGTACAGGCTTTTGCCTGTGGACCACCGACGCATCACAAAATTCCCGTCTGATCTCTGACTTCCGACCTCTGACATCTCTCACACCGTCAACCCATCCTGATCGGCGCGGACGAGGTCCAGGGGACTATGCACCTCCAGCGGGATGTCGGAGACGAAGCCCTCGGCGAAGGGCACCCCGATCACATGGCCCAGGGTACGGGCGCGAGCCTCGAGAAAGTGCCAAAAGTTTTCGGAGGAGATGTGGGTGGCAGGGCCATCGGGTTGGCTCTGACCCGGGACAAAAAACTGAGACCCAAAGGCTGCAATCGCGGCCCGCTTTTGCGCCCAATGGGGCGTGATGTCGACGATGAAGCTGGGCGTGAGGTAGCGGTCCTGGATGTAATAGAAGATGTTTTTGGGCCGCCAGGCCGCCTGCGGCTGGCCCTCCCACTCGGTCTCGATCTTGCGCAGGCCGCTGAGAAAAGCGGCCTCCCGAACCACATGCGAGCCCCGACCATGGTCGGGATGCCGGTCGCTGGGGGCATTGGCGATGATGAGTTCGGGGCGGTAGCGCCGCACCATCCGGATGACGGCCCGGCGATGGGCCTCATCATCGACAAAGAAGCCATCCCGAAAACCCAGGTTTTCGCGGGCCGAGATGCCCATGAGACGGCCGGCTTCGGCCGCCTCCGCCAACCGCAGCTCGGGCGTCCCCCGCGAACCGAGTTCGCCTTGGGTGAGGTCTACAATGCCCACTTTTTTGCCGGCCTGGGTGAGCTTGATGATCGTGCCGGCCGCGCCCAGTTCAGCATCGTCAGGATGGGCCGCAAACACCAGCACGTCGAGTTTCATATCCATGTTCAAAAGGTGAGGGAACGGATGAAAAGGTCCCTGGCATATCGGCGGGACCTACACAATGACGATCACCGGGGCTTTTTGTTTTGCCAATTAGTGCAGCTGCACCATCTGATGGTGCCGGAAGCGGTGGCCACCGGAGGAGGCGCGGGCGTCCCAGAGATACAGGCCCGGACTCAGGCTGGGTGGCAGGGTGAGCTGCTCCGTGCTGCCAGGTGAAATAGTCCCGGCAAAGCGCGCGCATGCGCGCCCCTGCAGGTCGCGCAGCACCGCTTCATACCGGCCCGCCCGCGCGCCGGCCGGCCAGGCCAGAAACAGCTGCCCCCCGGTCACCGGAGTCGGGTACAGGCGCGGCTGCAGACCAGAAAGAGGAGCGTCCAGGGCAGCGGGCACCGGCCGCGTATTGTAAAATTCCGGCCGGATCATGAGAATACCCGGCTCACGCAGGGGCACAAATTGCCCCAGGGAGTCATAAACCGTGAGATAATCTCCTTCGTAGTTTCGATCGAAGCCTATCCCCAGGGGAATGGCGTCCGTCTGCTGCACCCCCACCCAAAAGGTGCCCGTCACGGGCACCGGTTCGCTGAGGGGATAACGCACAAAGCCGCCGGGAGCGTCGCCATAGCGGACGGTCATGCCGCCCGACTGCTGCAACAGCAGCGAGTCAGGGTTGGGCCTATCCCAGACGGCCAGACGAAAGCCCTTGTCCTTCAGGTAAGTCGCCTGCCCAGAGACCACATTGTAGTGCACCAGGGGCGAAAAACGGATCCAGACCGCCGTGAGCGAATCCGGCTGCGGCAGGTCTACCGCAATGCCATAGCTGCGGGCCTGGTTAAAGCCGAATGCAGCATCGGGTTCGCCATCGTCCCAGCCCATGAGCGAGTCGACGCGAAAGCGCCGCACCAGCGTGTCATTGGCGGGGTAGCTATCACCGCCGGTGAGGTAGGTCGTCAGATCCAGGGCGCTGATCGCATCCAGCGGCTGGCGCGAAAAGGCCCCGAAGGACACATCGGCGACGGAGGTGGCTGCCAATAAGGGATTGGCCTCCTGGGCAAAAACGGGCACCAGCGGCGTCTCGTTGAGGGGCTCGGACAGCTCGGCCCGCAGGCTGCGGGCGGCAGGAGCGGCGGCCAGATTGCTGGCCTGGACCGAGAAGGCGCTCATGGGCGCAGGGAGGGCCTCATACTGCTGGATGGGCAAGGCCGTGTAGGGGGCAAAGGGGGAGCCAGGCATTCCGCCGATGGCCTGATCAGCAAAGAGGGTATCGCCGGCGGTGCGGCCCGGAGCAAGGTACACATAGTCCAGGTGCCAGAGGTCCAGGGCCCCATTGAGGGAACCGTGGGACTCGAAGCGCAGCTGAAAGCCGGCGTGAAAATAGGCCGGATCGTCCAGGGGGATTTCATACTGCCGGAAGCCCTGGGCAGTGCCTCCCCGGAGCGAAAAGACCTGCACAAAGTCCTGCGGCGGGGCCGCCGGCGTGCGAAAGAGGACCACGAGGGAGTCATTGGCCTCAGGCGCCTCGCCCCGGCCCTGCGGCTGCAGGGCAAAGCTCAGGCGCAGGCCGCTCGTAGCATTGTAGCCCGATAGGTCCAGGTAGTGGGAAAAAAGGCGGTCGGCCACGCCACTGACCAGGTTGCCCTGTTGGTAGGGCTCGCCCAGACGGCTGTTGCCGTCAAAGGTGAGCACGCCCTGCGTGGGCGGGTCGATAGCCAGGCCCTCGGTGCGCTGTGGCACATCGAATAGCGTCGCTGGCACAAACCAGCGGTTGCTGTCCGGGAAGGCCCCCGGACTGGAAAAATCGTCAAAAAAGGGCTCTGCTGCCGTCACCGTCAGGGTGTCGGGGGTACCGCTGCGGGCCTGTAGCGGGCGCGCCCAGGCGCGCGCAGGCAGGCCCTCATCCGACCAGAAAACCGGCTGAGCCTGCAGCCCATCGCCTCGTATCCCTTCCCCCCATCCGAGCAGACAAACCAGCAAGGCGAATCGTACAAAGCGCATCTGAGGCATGGAGGAGAAGTCAGAAGTCAGAGGGCAGAAGGGAGAAGAGAGCGGTTCCCAATTCTCGGGATTTCAATACGTTCAACGGAGGTCAGAAAATAGTAGTTCCTGATTGTCGGGATTTCACCGGAAAAGAAGACGCCAACAGAATGGGTGGGTTATTTTCCCAAAGGGAAACAGAGGTACCGCAAAGAGGTCCAAAAGCATCACGTGGCTAGAAGAGCGTGAAGTCAGAAAGTTGTCTCATGATTCCATGAAAGCCTTGACACAGAGACTAGTCTATTGAAAAAGCCCACTCCCCAACTTTCCCCATTTCCCCACTTCCCTAATCACGAAAACAACCGAAATGCGTCATTGAACAGGATAAAGATCATCAGGCCTAGGATCAGCACCATGCCCACCTGCTGGGCGATGAGCCGCACCTTGACCGAGGGCTCGCGGCGCGTGATCGCCTCGATAAGCAGGAAGAGCACATGCCCGCCATCCAGCGCCGGGATGGGCAGGATGTTTACAAAGGCGAGGATCATGCTCAGCATGCCCGTCAGCTCAAAGAAGCGGCGCAGGCCGCCGGCATTGAAGGCATCGAGGTACACCTTGGCAATCTGGATCGGCCCCATCACCGAGTTGGAGATGCTCACCCCTTCCCGGCCCAGGTTTTTGAGGCCCTGGGCATTGGTCGAGATGAAGCCAAAGGCCTGGGCCGTACCATCGCGCAGCGCGTCCATGAAGCCCGGATCACCGAAGAAGGTGTAGGCAATGGTATCCACCTTGAAAAGGCCCGTGATGTCGGGCTGCACCCCCAGGATCGACAGGCTGTCGACCGACACCTGGAAGGACAAGGTATCGGCCCCGCGCAGGGCCGTCACCACCACCGTCTGATTGGCCTTGCCTTTCATGAAGGTCCGCAGCGCGCTAAAGCGCGCGATGGGCGTGCTATCCAGGGCGATGATCTCATCGCCATCCCGCATCCCGGCCGCATAGGCCGGGAGGGGGCGATCCCCCTCAGGCGTCGGCATCGCCTCGGCCACCAGCACAATCGCCGGCGCATCAAAGGTAAAGAGCTCGCCACTCAGCGAGTCGTGGTTAAAAAAGTTCTGGATATCGGGCCGGATCGGCAGGGTCACCACTTGGCCCTTTCGCTTCACTTCAAAATAGGCATCATCTTCCAACAACAGCTCATGGCTCGCATAGTCGCTAAAGTAGGGCAGCTTTTCGCCTTTGAAAGACAGCAGTTCATCCCCCGTCTCAAAACCGATGAAGCTCCCCAGGGTCGCTTCGCCCACCTCGATGCCATACTTCACCTCCGACATCGGCAGGCGATACTCGGGGTAGCTCATCTTCAGGGTCGTGAAGATCAGGATCCCCAGAATCACATTCATGATCACCCCGCCGGTCATCACGATCAGGCGCTGCCAGACCGGCTTGGACCGAAACTCCCAGGGCTTGGGCATCCACTCGGGCATATCCTCCGGGGCCATCTCCTTGCCGCTACGCCGGTCTTTCAGGTATTGCTCCCGCTCGGCCTCCTGCTTGATCGTATTCTTGTCCATCGACTCATCGATCATGCCCGCGATCTTCACGTAGCCGCCCAGCGGCGTCGCTCCGACCTGGTACTCGGTTTCGCCCCGGGTGAAGCTGAAGATCTTGGGCGGAAAACCAATCGAAAAGGCCTCCACCCGCATACCGAAGGCCTTGGCCGTCAGGAAGTGGCCCAGCTCGTGGATCGTCACCAGGATGGTGATACCCGTCAGCACCAGCACCACCGCCTTTATGATCTGCAGGGCCAGGGCCATCTCGCCGGTGAG
>RFHL01000259.1 GCA_003696875.1 Bacteroidota bacterium
CTCCAGGACAGCGCCCGGTATCGCCGGGCGCGGTTGAGGAGGATGCGCAGGGGCTGGGCCGCCCCTTCCAGCAACAAACTCAAGGGTAACAGATGTCGCCAGGCGCCCAACTCGGGCATGCCCAGGCGGGGCGACAGCCAGGGACCAGCCAGGCCAATGAGGATTTCTAAGGCCAGACTGGTAACCAGGGCCACGAGGAGACTCAGGGCCACCAGCCGCCAGGCATCGCGGTCCTCCTGTGGCAGCATTACGGCCATTTCGTAGCCCCCATTGACCACGACCCCCATGATGACTACCGTGGCAAAAAAGACCCCGTAGAGCCCAAAGGCAGTATCGGGGTAGAGCCGGGGCAAAATAAATACCGACAGGATCCCCAACCCCTGGGAAACCAGGGAGCCGGAGGCCAGGGTCAGGCTGTGTCGCCAGAAGGCAGACAGGCGTATGCGCCCGCGCTCATTCATGCGCCAAAGGCTGCCTTGAGCTTGGGGACCAGGGCTTGGTCGATGGGAAAGGTGAAATCCTCCGGCTGCAGGTCGGCCAGCGGAATCCAGCGAAAGACCTGTTGGTTGTTTTCTTCGGTGGGAAAATCCATCGGCCGTGTCCGGAAGGCTACCCGCAGGGGGGTCAGGGGCGTTACCTGGAAGTAGAAACAAATGACCTCGTCGTTGGGGTCAAAGGCGGAATGCTGGAGAAAAGGATTCACATAGACGATATCCCCGACCTCAATATCCACCGCCAATTCTTCCTGCCACTCGCGTTGGAGGCCCTGGGCCAGGCCTTCTCCAAACTTGAGCCCCCCACCGGGGAGCTTGGTCATGCGAATGCCGAAGCGGATTTCGTCGGTCACCAGGAGGCGATGATCCTGAATATACAGTCCGTATACCCGCAGGTTGAAGCGGTTCATAGTTTTGGCTTAACTTTGTCTCGCAATAATACACATATGAAAGCAATCCTGCTCACGCTCCTCGCTGGCATCCTCTGTTCCGGTTCCCTGCTACACGCCCAGGACAGCACCGCTACCGAGGGTTCTTCCCTGTCCACCGACCCGCCCCAGACCTTCAGTCTGGTGTTTAACCGGGGGTTTATGCTTACCGGCGGACAACCGGACAGCGTGCCGCTAAACGGCACCGGCTCGGGCACCTATTTTGTCGGAGCCGGGCTCAAATTTCCTCTTGCCCAAAACAAACTTGGGCTGCGCGTGGCTCCCGGAGTTTCTTTTTCGCATATCACCTATGAGCAGACCAACCTGAAGGCCTTTCCCTCGGTGCCCGATTCGCTGGCCTTCCCGCTTACCATGGAGCGCCACAGCAGTACCTGGGCCGAGCTCCCGGTCGGGTTCTACATGAACTTCACCCGGGATGAAGACGACGATCCCCTCTTCTTTGCCGAGCTGGGCGGCTATGTAGGCTACATGCTGGCCGGCAATTATAAAATCCGCTATAACAATGCTGAGAACCTCCGGGTACGGGAAAAGCTACAGGACCTGCACAAAATCGAATCGGAATGGGTGCGCCTGCGCTACGGGCTTTACGCCCGGGTGGGCTACAAGTGGGCGGCGCTATTCATCAGCTACCGGCTCTCGGAGGTTTTTGACGAATTTACCAACCCGACCTACCGCCCCAAGGCGGTGGAGGGCTTTCGCAATCCTCCGATTGCTCCCATGGAAATCGGAATTTCGGTGTTTCTCTAAGGTAGCGTGTCCGCCTCCAGCCTTAACA
>RFHL01000260.1 GCA_003696875.1 Bacteroidota bacterium
CCTCAAAAACCATCCCGATCTGGTGGCAGAACTCTTTACCAACCTCACCTGGATGTGTGAGTATGGTGAGCTCGCCGAGAAAGTCTACCGCGATCGTAGCTGGATGACGGTTCATCCCGAGGTCAAAGTTGCCCTGCATCGGAATCTGCGTTGGATGGCTGCCCATCCTTCGGAAGCCCGCTCCCTATACCGGGATCGGTCTACCACTGAGCATTTGCCGGAGTTGCTGGCCTGGCGTGCCGATCACATTGATTTTATCCGCCGGCACCCGCAGGTAGATCGCTTGTACAATGCCGATTTCATCCCGGAAGGGATTCAGATCCGCCGAGAAAACCGTTAGGCTAACAGAAAGCTTCAAATCTTACAAGCCGAATGAGGGGTTCTGCCTCCTCATTCGGCTTGTCGCTTGATGCGGGGCAGCCATTGCCCCCACAACTTTTTGCCGGAAATAAGGCGGATCTCCAGATCACGCTCTAGGGTGATCTGACAAGACAAGCGGGGGTACCCGAAGTGGTCCGCAGCCAGGTCATGCCAATGGGTGGGCGATACGGGCGTATCGAGGATGCGCACCCCACATGTGGCACAAAGTCCTCGCCCCCCACAGTTGATCCGCTGTGTATAACGGCCATAGGGCGAGAGGCCTCGGCGGAGCAGGGCTTCCCGTAGGTTGCTGCCCCGGGGAACTTGCCAGGCATACTGCCGGTCTCCGGCCCAGACCCGAAGCCATACCAGATCTGTCATGTGCTGTTACGAGGGGGTTGCCTTTGCTCAAAAAAACGCCGGGCGGCTTCTTCATGTAGGGGGAAAGCGAGCGGTTCTGGTCGGGCCATGACCCGGAGGTCGGAAACCTCGGCCCGGGTTTGAGGGGCTGGCAAATCTGAGCCGGCCAGGGGAGGGGCCAGGGCAAAAATCATCAGATAGCGCCCGTCAGGACTGCTACTAAGCTGGAAGACCTGTAAGTCGTTGGGGGCAACCTGCAGCCCGGTTTCTTCCCACAACTCGCGGGCCGTACCCTTTTGCCAGCTCTCACCGCACTCCAGAAAGCCACCGGGGAGGGCCCAGTCCCCTCGGCCTTCATCCACATCCCGCTGGATAATGAGTAGACCCTCCCCCACCGGTTGTAGCACAACCCCTACGGGCAATGGATTGCAATACGTGACGTGGCCGCAGTGCGCACAGCTTCGGGGGTAGGTCGCCATGGCATCGGGAAAAGCGTGGCCACAGGCACTACAGTAGGAGTGGGACATAAGGTCGGATTAGTCAGGGGAAATCGGCTGATGACGGCGGATAAGCCGGACCGAGGTGCCCGTCTCCATCAGGACGCCGGTGGCACCCCGGCCGAGTTCGGCAGCATTGCCTTCATCCGTATCGATATGCATCTCTAGCTTGTAGGTGGGCGATACGCGGACCAGAACCCGGCCAAAGGTGAGGCTGCGCTCGGGATTTTCTACCCGGACCTCTACGACATCCTTGTCCGAGACGCCCAGGTCCCGGGCGTCTTCGGGGGTCATATGAATATGTCGCCAGGCACAGATGACGCCTTCCTTCAGAGAAAGCTGGCCGTATGGCCCGATGAGCGTCATTCCCGGCGAATTGGCCGTATGGCCCGAGGCACGCACCGGGGCATCAATGCCCAGGAAAAACTCGTCCGTCCGGGATATCTCGACCTGGCAGGCATTCCGTACCGGGCCCAGGACCCGCACCCGCTCAATGCGGTTTTTGGGCCCGACCAGGGTAACTTGCTCATGCGCGGCAAACTGTCCCGGCTGGGAAAGCCATTTATACACCGACAGCGTGTGTCCAGGACCAAATAGCTGCTCAACAGCCTCCTGGGTGAGGTGGACGTGGCGGGCCGATATGGCGATGGGAATGGTCTTTTGGCTGGGAACCTGCTTGGGCAGGTTGCTCAGGAGGGTGGCCGCCTGCCGGGCGATCTCGTGTTGCTCATCGGTGGGGATGACCAGGATGCGGGCTGGGCTATGAGCCATAGAGATGTCCGCGATCTGATGGGGTGCATCCCTGTCAGCGTCTCGGTTAGCGTCCTCATCGAGCATGGCTCCGAGAAACTCCAGCCGCTGCGCGGCGCGCTCCCGGATGGAAGCGCTGTTTTCGCCGATACCGCCAGTGAAGACGATCGCGTCGACACCACCC
>RFHL01000261.1 GCA_003696875.1 Bacteroidota bacterium
ATTGCTCCAGCAAAGGAGCGATGTAGCTTGAAAAGGTAACCATAGAACGACTCATTTTCAGCCAATTTAAGCCTTTATAGACTTTTACCTAGTTTTCAAATAGTAGTAGAGGGCAATGCCCACGATCCCGGCCTCGGCATGCTCGGCGACAAGGCAAGAAAAGGCCGGATCTTCACCAAAGCCATCGGCGAGATAGCTGGCCGGGCTGGTCTCGACCTCCTCGGGGGCTCGCTCAAACTCGGCCAGTTCCTGCACGAGCGCATGCACGGCGGGCATATCGCCCGCCCCGGCGGGCCGGATGTGTATCTCATTCATGATCAGTTGTTTCCTGAGTGATCCAATCCAGATAGGGCGGGTGCCCCGCCGCAATGGGCCAGGCCACGACGCAAGGGACTTCGTAGCTGTGTAGCGCGCAGACCTCGGCCCGGACGGCTTCAAACTGCTCCGCCCGAGTCTTGAGCAGGAGAACCGTTTCCTGGTCCTCTGTGACTTGCCCTTCCCACCAGTAAAGCGAGTGCATCCCGTCGAGGATGTTCGCACAGGCTGCGAGGCGTGTCTCCACGACGGCTCGTCCGATGCGGAAGGCTTCCGCCCGATCGCGGCATGTTACATACACGGTACAGTATTCCATGTGGACAAAGCTAGGGCTTTTAGAGCAGAGATCGCAAGCCACAATCCTTCGCGGGGCAGAGGCTTTTATAAGATTTGCCGGCAGCCATTTCAGGAAAATCCTCGCTCGTTCTTTATCTTCAGGTTCCTAAGCCTGTTTTGTCAGAATAATCCTGCTAAATGAATCGCCGTCATTTCCTCTCCCGCGCCGCCCTGACCAGCCTTGGCCTTCCCGCTTTGTTACGTGCGGCCAATGCCCATTCGAACCATCTGCCTCTGGTCGATGGGACCACCATCCTCTTTCAGGGGGACTCGATCACCGATGCCGGGCGCAACCGCGCCCGTTATTACCCCAACGAAGCCGATGGCATGGGTAAGGGGTACGTGATGCACACGGTCACGCAGCTGTTGGGGCAGCATCCTGACAAACAGCTGCATTTTTACAACCGGGGCATCAGTGGCAACAAGGTCCACCAATTGGCGGCTCGTTGGGACGATGATTGCCTCTATCTCAAGCCCGATATCCTCAGCATCCTGATCGGGGTCAATGATCACTGGCATACCCTGACTCAGGGATACAATGGGAGTTCAGAAGTATACACACAGGATTACCGCGCCCTGCTTACCCGCACCCGGCAGTCCCTGCCGGATGTGCGTCTGGTGATTGCCGAGCCCTTTGTGGTAAAAGGGGGCTCTGCCATCAAGGAAGAAGAGTGGTTTCCCGTTTTTGACGGCTATCGGAAGGCGGCCCGAACCCTGGCCGATGAGTTTGATGCGACGTTTATCCCGCTGCAATCCATCTTCGATCAGGCGCTGGAAGTCGCCCCGGTAGCGTACTGGTGCCCTGACGGGGTACACCCCTCAATGGCGGGGGCCTATCTGATGAGCCAGGCCTGGGTCGAGGCCTTTGCCCTATAACCCAATTGACATTGTTTATGCGGGAAGAATATCTGGATCTGCTGACGCCTCAGGGCAAGCCCACCGGCGAAACCAAAGCCAAGTCGGCGGTGCATCGCGATGGCGACTGGCA
>RFHL01000262.1 GCA_003696875.1 Bacteroidota bacterium
GGTAGCCGACCTCCTCCAGGCGCTCCTGATAGGTGAGAAAATGAGCCGGAAGGTGGCTGCCGTGGATGCTGCCCTGTTCCAGGCTATACGCATGCCGCCCGGTGAGCAGCGAGGCCCGCGCCGGGGTACAGGAAGGCATGGTCGCATAGGCCTCGGCAAACCATACCCCTTCGGCCGCCAGCCGGTCAAAGGCCGGGGTGTGAACCACCGCGTGGCCATCGGCCGACACGCTCTCCCAGCTGTGGTCGTCGGTGATGCAGAGCAGGATATTGGGCCGCTCGCACTGCGCCGGCAGGCGCAGGAGCAGCCCCAGGAACAGGGCTAGCAGGAGCCCGGAACAGAAGATACGCATGGTCGAGGGTAGGGAAATCCGTGGATAAAAAGGGGGGAGGCTATGTATCTAATGTAGGAGATTTTTGGGTCATATTTCACCAAAAATGTGGGGAAGCCAAAAAATCAAACCCATCACAAGTTTGGGCTATACCAGCCCCGGGTGGGGTCATAGTTCGTGCACGCCGGGTCGGTCGGCTCATCGCACTTCTTGCAACTGCTGCCAAAACAAGCCAGCAAGACGAGGCAGGCAAAAGCGTAGGTTCTCATGGGAAAGGGGATTAATCGTGGGTGGGGGGTTGAGGGATCCGCAGGGCCTCATTTTCAGCCTCCAGGGCCGCCAGGCCATGGGAAGGGCAAGCCCTATAGAGGGCCGATCCTGCATCTATTTGCAGGATTTTTCCTAATTGATCACACAATAAATCACCAGGCCAGCCCAGCGATTACATGAAGTGGCCATAGTGGCTATCTACTCTAGCAAAGTAGAAAAAACAGAAAGATACTCAAACGAATCATGGCAGAAATACACACCTAATGACAAAAGCCATGCAATACGGATAAATATTCTCATAAAGCCCTCTTCAAGCGGACACAAAAAGCCAACCGGCCCCGAAGGAATCCCCCCGAGGCCGGTACCGGTCCCTGCATGTCGTCTGAGGACCTCTGAGCGGGAGAACCCTCCCCTTAGCGCGCCAGCGCGCTGATCAGGTCATACTTCGTGATGATATCCACCTGCCCCGCCTCGCCCTGCACGAGTACAGCCGGGTTTTCCTTGTTGATCAGCTTGGAAATCACCTCCAGCCGGGTGCTGGGCAGCACAAAGGGGAAGGGATCGCTCATGATCCGGGAGAGGGGGGCTTCCTTTTGGCTGGGGTCATCCAATATCGCGTTGAGGGCCCGGGTCTCGGTCAGGGCGCCCACGACTTGCCCATCCGCTACCACGGGCAGCTGCGTGACATCTTCCTGCCGCATCAGGGCGATGGCCTCGCCCAGGTTCTGATCCGGATGCAGGGACAGCAAGGGGCGGTGGGTTCCCTTGAGCGCCAGAATCTGCGCCGCCGTGAGCATGGTGCCTTCATCCAGGAAGTTGTGGGTCTGCATCCACTGGTCGTTGTAGACCTTGCCCAGGTAGCGGGTGCCATGATCGGGCAGGATGATGACCATCAGGTCATCGGGCTTGAGGTGGGCGCGGGCATAGGCCAGGCCCCCCTGCACGGCCGAGCCGCAGGACCAACCCACAAACAGTCCCTCCAGCCGGGCCAGCCGACGGGTCATGAGGGCGGCGTCCTTGTCGGTGACTTTTACGATCTGGTCGATGACCGACATGTCGCAGTTCTCAGGCAAAATATCCTCCCCGATCCCCTCCGTCAGGTAGGGGTACACTTCTTTAGGA
>RFHL01000263.1 GCA_003696875.1 Bacteroidota bacterium
TCTCGGTGCCTTCGTAGTGGTAGGGCCGGGACGGGTCGAAGTTGTGCACCCACTCGTACACAGCCCGCATATTGGGGCCGTCCCCACTCTCATTGCCCAGGGACCAGATCACCACCGAGGGGTGGTTGCGGTCGCGATACACCATGCGCTGCACCCGGTCGAGGTGGGCCGCCCGCCAGCTGGGGTCGTTGGCCAGCTTGTTGTTGGGGTCGTTGCCAAAGCCATGGGTTTCGATGTTGCCTTCGTCGATCAGGTAGAGGCCATACTCATCGCAGAGGTCATACCATAGCGGCACATTGGGATAGTGCGAGGTACGCACCGAGTTGATGTTGTGCTGCTTCATCAGCTCAATGTCGCGAATCATAGACTCGCGGCTCACCACATGACCGCCCCAGGCGGTGTGTTCGTGACGGTTGACACCCTTGAAGCGCACATCGCGTCCATTGACCAGAATGCGGCCATTTTTGATCTCTACCCGCCGGAAGCCGACCCGCTGGGGGATCACCTCCAGCACCTCATTGCCTTTCTTTAAGGTAATCAGGAGGGTATAGAGATGGGGATGCTCGGCATCCCAGCGCTGCACCTCGGGCAGGCGGTGGGTGGGCATGGCAAAAGGCGTCTCGCCAGCGCGGAGCTTTACGCTCAACTCATCGCTCCAAACCGTCTTCCCGTCCGGATCAATGAGCTGCCCTTCGACCTTCACCTTCCGCGCCCCGCTGCTGCGGCGCACTTCGCCGCTGATGGTCAGCAGACCCGTGGTCATATCATCGGCCAGACTGGCCGAGATACCCAGGTCCCGGATATGCAACTCGGCCGTACTCCATAGGTATACATCCCGGAATATGCCGCTCAGCCGCCAAAAATCCTGGTCCTCCAGATAGGAGCCATCACTCCAGCGATACACCTCGGCAGCGATGACATTGGTGCCGGTTTTCAGGTAGGGCGTCAGGTCAAACTCAGCCGGCGTCCGGCTGCCCTGGCTGTAGCCCACTTTTTGCCCATTCACCCACACATAAAAAGCCGACTGTACGCCGTCAAAGGTTACGTACACCTGGCGCTCCTCCCAACCCTCGGGCAGCTCGAAGCTGCGCCGATAGGAGCCTACCGGGTTCCAGGCCTCAGGGGCCTTTTGCTCCGAGATATCATAGGGATACTGGATGTTGGTGTAGATCGGGAGGCCATAGCCCTGGAGTTCCCAGTTGAAAGGAACCGGGATGGTTGCCCATTCTCTTACATCAAAATCCGGTTGAAAAAAGTTCTGGGGGCGTTGGGCCGGGTTTTCGGACCAATGAAAATGCCAGGGACCATTGAGGGAGTGGAACCAGGGCGAGGATGTCTGGTCCATCTCCCGGGCCATAGCCGCCTCAGGATAGACCATCATGGTCGCATGGGGCGCTTCGCGGTTCTGCTGGAGAACCGCCCGGTTGTTCCATTCGGGTTGAGCCATAAGCGGAAAGGCCAAGACGCCCCAAAGGGCAATCAACAAGCCAAAACGGTAGCGTGTAGTCATCATAAAAGCCAAACTATTGATTTCTCAGCAAAGCAGGTAAGTTAGAATCCTATGCCCACATTTGCACGCTTTTGCCGGGGAAATCCCGTGCAAGGGAAGGGGGGAAATCGGCCAAAGCCAACCGCCGTTTCCCGCTCGTCATGGTGGATGCGCCCTGACCTACCCGATCCCCTGCTCCAGGGCCGTCAGGACCTGCTCTGGTCTCAGCTCGCGCATGCAGCGAAAGTGCCCCTCGGGGCACTGATCAAAGCCAATTTTGGAGCAGGGCCGGCAAGGCAGGTCCGGCCCCTCCAGGAGCACGTGCGGGGTCTGCCAGGGCGTCATGCCCAGGGCCGGCACGGTGCTACCCCAAAGCGAATAGACCTCCAGTCCAAACGCGGCGGCGATGTGCATGAAACCGGTATCATGGGTGAGGACCTTCCTGGCCTGCTTCATGAGTGCCGCCGCCTCCAGCAGGCCATATTGGCCGACCGCGTCAAAGATGGGCAGTTGGAGGGTGCTCAGCAGTGTATCGGCCTCGGCGCGGGCATCGGGCCCGCCCAGCAACAGCACCGGCCGCTGATAGCGGCGGAGGAGGGTCACAAAGTGCTCGGGCAGCCAGCGCTTGGTGCGATGGGTGGCGCCCAACACCACCGCCAAGGGAACACGCCCGCCTGGAAAGCCTGCCTGCGCCAGGGTCTCCTGCGCCCAGGTCTCCAGGCCCGGCGGCAGGTACAGAGCCAAGGGATTCCCAGCCGGAGCGATGCCAAACGGCCTAAGAGTATCCTCATATCGGCTTACGATATGGGGAATCGGGCGACGCAGGCGCTTGGTCCGTACCAGCCTGTATTTCTGCCAGTTGTACTTACGGACGGTGCTCGAGGAAGCACGCAGCCCCAGTTTGAGCCGCAGGCTGCGCAGGTTGGCGTGCAGGTCTATGATGTGCGTGAAGTCCTCCCTTCGCAGCGCCTGCAGCGTCTGGCCAAAGTTTTCTGCCAGCACATGTACCTGCTCCAGATCCGGGTGATGCACCAGCAGGTCGCGATAGCCGGGCTTGGTCAGATAGTGAATCTCCCAGTCCGGCCGGGCCGCCTTGAGCGTCCGGATCACCGGCGTGGTGAGCACGATGTCGCCGATGGAGCTAAACCGAACCAACAGGACTTTGGACATGGAGGAGAGGTCAGAGGTGTTAAGTCTCATTAAGTCGTAACGGGATTAGTCTCAAGAAATCGTGCCCGGTAATACATTTCTTGTAAGTTTTCGACAAATGGAATAGGTAGTTGTATACCGGGTAAACGAGCATTTTGGAAAGGTTCTCCCATGAGGGCCTGTTTGGGAAAAGCCCTTATGGGTAGTTGATGCTTCTGCGTCCCTCGTTCTTTCTCATATTCAAAGCAGAGCTTTTTTTGTTTCCGGTCAATGGTGATGGTCGCCTCGGTTTTCGGGAGTGCTTCTCGGAGGTAGTAAACGCTTTTACCCAGGGAGGCGGTTTTCCCTTGGCTTACCTTTCGGTAGCAGGTAATCTGGCTGAGGTAGTCATAGACCTTTTCAAGGTCCATGAGATTCCCTTCATTGGCGGGACTGTAGATTTTTTGGGGAATTTTTGCCTCCGGATAGGCCTCAAAGGACGGCCTGTTTCCCAGGGAGGCGGAGGGGGAGCCCCCTGGCCGGGCGGCCTCGCTTCCTGGGCCGGAATTGGCCCTGAGCCGTGAGAATCCCCCACTTCTTCACCACCGATAGCTTCAGACGCATCTGCTCTGCAATCAGGCTCGCACTCATGCCTTACTCCGATAGGGTGTGGATTTCCATGATCTGCGATTCACTTAATGCTTTATTCATGATGCCAGATAGTTTTGCACCTGAATTAACCGTTACGTTTTTTTAAGACAAAGTCGTCATGACTTTTTGAGACGTAACAGA
>RFHL01000264.1 GCA_003696875.1 Bacteroidota bacterium
CCCCCATCGGTGATGAAGGTGCGCCCCCGCGCCTGGATCTCAGGCGCCAGTTCCCGGAGAATGCTATGCTTGTCCGAAGTGGACAGCAGGACATCCAGATAGTCCGTGTCTGTATCCAGCGCCGCCTGGGCGACTATACGTGTGTAGGCAAGCGTGGAGGATGCCACTACCAAGAGGTCTACATCCTGTAACACCTGCCGCAGGTGCTGTTCGTGACTGAGGTCCAGCCCGAGGCCGCGCACGCGGCCAGGTCCAGGCAAGGCCGCCAACTCAGCGGCATAGGTCTCGGCCCGGGCCGCATCGCGGCCGGCGAGGATGAGGTCAAGATCGGGACGAGCCTGCCACAGGAGGCGGGCCAGGAGGCGTCCGGCATGGCCATAGCCACCGGTGAGGAGGATCGTCATGGGAGAAGGCTTTGACGAAAAGCTCGCACCTTCTCCCCGGAAAGGCAATGATTTTTGGCAGTTGCCAGGATTTTGGACGATTCTCCGGGGCAGAGGCGTTAGGCTTGCAGACCGCCGGCTGCTTTCTTCCCTCAACCTAATGATGCCCGATGAAATCGCTGCTCTTTTTCCTGCTTGTGAGCGCCGCCTCTCTCCTCCCGGCTCAGCCCTACGCCTGGCGCGGCGACAGCCTGCCCGACCCGGCCCAGAACCTGGAGCACCGCATCCCAACCCCGGCGGGCTATGCCCGCCCGGAGGTTCCTGCCGGCAGCTTTGCCGAGTGGCTGCGCGCGCTCCCGCTGCGGCCGGGACGGCCGCAGGTGCGCCTGCACGACGGTCGTCTCAAGGGTAATCAGTCGGCTCACCATGCGGTGGTGGCCATCGACGTGGGGCAGCGCGACCTGCAGCAGTGCGCCGATGCGGTGATGCGTCTCCGGGCCGAGTACCTCTATGGCTGCGGGCACTGGGAAGACATCCACTTCAACTTTACCAGCGGCGACCGGGCCGACTACCGGCGCTATCGGGAGGGCTACCGGGCCCAGATCGCTGGCAACAGCGTACGTTGGGTGAAAACGGCCCGGCCGGACGATTCCTATGCCGCCTTTCGGCGGTACATGGATCTGGTGTTTTCCTATGCCGGGACCTGGTCCCTGGAGCAAGAGTTGGAGCTCATCCCGGTGGCCGAACTGGCGGCCGGCGATGTCTTCATCAAGGGGGGCTTTCCGGGGCATGCGGTGCTGGTGATGGATGTCGCCATCCATCCGGAAACGGGGGAGAAGCTATTTC
>RFHL01000265.1 GCA_003696875.1 Bacteroidota bacterium
ATCAGGTGCCAGGTCAGGTAGGCCTTCCAGGTGGCCATGTCGGTTTCCGGGACAATGGTGGCCAGGGCTTTTACATAGTCCACCTGGGAGATGATAACGCGGCCGGCCTCGGGTACCCCCGCAGCTTCCAGGAAACCCGCCCAGTCAAAGCCTGGGTACAGTTGCCCCAGATCGGCTACCGCATAGGGGTTGTACATGGCCGCCCGGTCGCGGGTGTCTTCTTTCTTCATATGGGCCTGGGCCATACGGGTCTCCAGGGCCATGATGTCGGCCGCGGTCTGCGGCGTGGTGGCGATGCCTGCCAGATTCAGGACCTTTCCGATGTGCTCGACATAGGCCGCGCGGATGGCCACTGAGGCCTCATCCTCGTTGAGGTAGTAGTCGCGGTTGGGCAGGCCTAGGCCGCTTTGCCAAGTGTAGAGCACATATTGGGTGGGATCCTTGAAGTCCACCAGCACTGACATGGAGAAGGGCTTCCCATAGCCCATGCGATTGGCGTAGGCAAAATAGGCCGGTAGATCGGCATGATCCTCCAGCGCCTCGATCCGGGCCAGATCCGCCTGCAGAGGTTGGTAGCCCAGGGCGTCGCGGCCATCGAGGTCCATATAGGAGGCAAAGAGTGCCCCCACCTTCTGCTCGTCGCTGCCCTTGGGCTGCTGAGCGGCGGCTGATTCTTCAATAATCTGCCGCACGTCCTCCTGCGACTTTTCGTACAGCATGTAGGCGATGCCGTAGGTGGATTTGTCGGCCGGAATCTCAGTATTGGCTACCCAGCTCCCGTTGACATAGCGGAAGAAGTCATCCCCCGGCTTGACCGAAGCGTCCATGTATTCTTTCAAAACGCCCGAGACGCCCGAGGCGGGCGTGGGCTCGCCGGGCTGAAAGGCGCTTAGCAGGAGAAACAGGCTGGCCATGCCAGCCGAGCGGAACATATTCATAACAGGAGGATAGGAAATGGAATGATTGGAGAGAATAACCGCAAATTCGCTCCAATGTTGGGGAAAGGCAAGCTGGGTTGCCGGGATTCGCGCTGGCGCCGCTTCCAGGGGAGGTTAGGGGCGTAAAAATCGCAAGATTGGGCGGGGAGTTCCTTGATACAACAGGTTTGGAAAACCTCTTGGCTACCACCTCGGGATATAGTCAAATGGAAGCCTGGGTCATCGTGATAGACCCTGCGAGCAGGGAAATTCATCGCCGTCCCTTCCCAGTCAATAGGAATCCTTTTCCCCCGTTTTGACTCTCAGTGATCCAATGGCCTATCGGGATGTTTTTGTCAATATTCCTGTCAACTACACAAAAAACCGCCCATACCTTACGTATGGACGGTTTTGTACCCGAGACCGGGCTCGAACCGGTACGGACCTTACGGCCCACGAGATTTTAAGTCTCGCGTGTCTACCAATTCCACCACTCGGGCCCTTTCCCCTACCGGGAAATGAGGATTCAAAGGTAGGGAGCCCGGGTCGATTACGCAAGATGGGACGGGCCCTTTTGTGTGGAGGGCTACC
>RFHL01000266.1 GCA_003696875.1 Bacteroidota bacterium
CCCGACCCAGAGTAAGAGGTCGTTTGCCACCGAGGTTCCGGGACGAAGGAGTCCATGCCTGCGATGGCCTGCCGGAATCTTCCATGGCGCGCGTTTCGCCTCTCATATACAAGCAATGATATATATCATTGTTGAGTCTAATAAAACGTATCGGCCACCCGCCCCGGGTGGCCGATATTGCATATGTGAAACGCTGCTGGCCATACGGCCTTGCGCCGGTCAGCCAGGGTTTCGATATGAGCGTGTAACCTCTTAGGTATAGACCAGGAAACGGCAGGAGCTTTACGCCCGCCGTTTTTTTTTGTTGTGGGGCTATGCGCTGGCTTTGCTGCGGGGCTCGAAGATGAGCGAGAAAGCGGCAATCATCACACTGGCAAAGGCGATCCAGTAACCAAAGCTGGCGAGGGTAAAGAAGTTCAGCTTGGGGCCAATTTCCTGTCCCAGCAGCTGGAGGCTGTGGTCGCGGCTGATCCAGAAAAAATAGCCCCAACCGAGCCCCATGTAGAGGAAATTGAACCATACGCCGCGCTGGTATTGCTTGCCGGCGAGCCCGCGGACCAGGTAGCCCAGGCTATATAGCAGGTAGATGACCGGTCCCAGGACCATCAGGCTGAGGCCTCCCAGTTGGAGAAACTGCTTAGGCTGGCTGGCCTGCTGCCAGGCTTCGACCAGGGCCGTGAAGGCCAGCTTGCCGGGTTCGTAGGGCAGGATGTCCCAATGGTTGAGGGCGGCGCGGACCAGGCTGTAGCCGCTCACGCTGGTTTCGGCCAGCTTTATTCCCAGGACTTGGGTCTCCAGGGTGAAAAAGGGCAGGAAAAAAGCCGCAATGCCTCCGATGCCTGCGACGACGAGCAATGATTGTTCGAGTTTCATATGTAAGGGAGATTGGGTGGGCCTACTGGGGCCAAAGGGGAACCAGGATACCTTGAAAAGACGCAGGGCAGCGGGAAAAGTTGGATAAAAAAAGCGCGGCCGCCCTTTTGGGCGGCCGCGGGATTATGGAGTCAGGAGCCTCAGGCCTCGACGATCTCGGGATCGTCGACCGGGGCGGGGCTGTCGATCCGCCCGTTGGAAGAGGCCGGGGGTTGTGCCCCGGGCTGGTCTGATTCCTGAATCCACCCGAGCTTGCGGCCCATCCAGGCCTCGAAGCGCTTGACCTGGTAGTACAGGACCGGTACGATCACCAGGGTCACCACGGTGGCAAAGGTGAGACCAAAGATGATGGAGTAGGAGAAAGGCTCCCAGAAGGCGGCGCTGTCGCCGCCGAAGAAGATCTGTGGATCCAGGTCGCTCAGCAGCGTGCCAAAGTTTATGTTGAGCGACAGGGCCAGCGGCACCAGCCCGAGCACCGTCGAGGAGGCGGTCAGCAGGACCGGGGTGAAACGCACGGAGCCGCCTTCGATCACCGCCTCCCGCAGGGGCATGCCCTGCTTGCGGAGGATCTGGATGAAGTCCAGCAGGATGATGCCATTGTTTACCACAATCCCCGCCAGCACCACCAGGCCCACCCCCGAGAGGACCACCGAGAAGTCCATGCCCATGATGGCATGGCCCATGAAGACCCCGATGGTGGAGAGCAGGACCTGCCCCATGATGATGACCACGTTGCTGAAGGAGTTAAACTGCGTCACCAGGATCATGAAGATCAGGATGATGGCCGCGGCAAAAGCGCCACCCAGAAAGGCCCCTTCTTCTTGCTGATCCTTGGATTGGCCCCCGACTTCGATGGTTACCCCCTTGCGGGTGCGACCGTCTTCCAGGAATTCATTCACCCAATACTCGACCTCGGACGACACATCGTTGACATTGTACTCCGAGAGGACGTTGGAGGTGATGGTCACGGCCTTCTTAAGGTCGGTGCGGTTAATGCCGCCGTAGGAGGCAGAAAAGCTCACGTCGGCCACCGAGGAGATCGGCACTGAGCGGAATCGTCCGGTGGACTGGTCCATGTAGGTGATCCGCATGTCGAGCAGGTCGCTGATCTCCTGCCGGTATTTTTCATCCAGGCGCAGGATGATGTCGTATTCGTCCTCCTGATCCCGGAGCTGCGAGACTTCCTTCCCAAAGAGGGCCGTCCGCAGGCCCATGCCGATCTGGCCGGAGCTGAGGCCCAGCTCGCGGGCCTTTTCGCGGTTCACATGCACCAGCATCTCGGGCCGCTTTTCGTCCACGTCCCATTTCAGCTGCTCGATACCGGGGATATTGAGGGAGTCGAGATAGGCGAATAGTTCTTCGCTCACCGACATCATATCCGGGAAGGACTCGGAGGTTACCTGGACCTCAATCGGGGCGCTACCGGGAGGGCCTCCCTGGTCTTGCTCGACGGTGACCTTGGCCCCGGCAATGCCCTGCACATTGTCGCGGATGGCGTTGAGGATGTCCAGGGTGGAAGCGCCTTCGCGTTCCTTGATGCCCACAAACTCCACCGTAATTTTACTCTTGTGTGCCTTGGAGGTGCTTTGGTCAAAGGACTGAGCATCGCCGGCCCCGATGGCCACATTGGTGATGACCGAGCGTACCAGGGGGTTATCTTCTCCCAATACGTCATAGACGCGGCGCTCCAATATCCGGGTGACCGAGTCGGTTACCTCGATGTCGGTCCCGTTGGGTAACTCGGCAAAGATATAGGCAAAGTTGGGCTCCGACTGGGGGAACTGGATAAACTTGATGTCCGAAGCGCCCACCGCGACGATGGTCGCGACGATGAAGGCGAGCGTGGCGACCAGCACCAGGCCCGGGCGGGCCAGCGAAAAGCGGAGGGTCGCCCGGTAGGCGTTTTTCACCGCCGGGATGGCCTGCTCCTGAAACCAGCGGATGGCAAAGCGCAGGACGTAGGCATTGAGCAACACAAAGCCCCCCATAAAAAAGAGGAAGTTCCCGAAAGCGCCGGCGCCGGCCAGATGGGCCAGCAGGCCCAGTACGACCATGACCCCGAAGTAGGTCAGCACCTTGCGGTGCGGGACGGGCGCGTGGGGGTCTTCCTTTTTCATAAAGGTGACCGCAAAGACCGGGTTGATGACGTAGGCGACGAAGAGGGAGGCAAAGAGGGTGATAATCATCACCACGGGCAGGAAGCCCATGAACTCGCCTACCGGGCCGTCCCAGAATAGCAGCGGCAAGAAGGGAGCCACGGTCGTCAGGGTACCGGAAAATACCGGTCCGATCACCTCGCCCGCGGCCTTTTTGGCCGAGGCGACGATCCCCATCCCTTGCTCCATGAAAATGCGGTGGGTATTCTCAATCACCACGATGGCGTTGTCCACCACGATCCCCATCGCGAGGATGAAGGAGAAGAGCACCACCAGGTTCATGGTGAAGCCCAGGGCCGGCAGGAAGGCAAAGGCGATGAAGGAGGAGAGCGGCACCGCCAGCCCCACAAAGAGGGCGTCGCGGACGCCCATGAAAAACATCAGCACGATCGTCACCAGGATAAATCCGATGATGATGGTGTTGACCAGCTCGTTGAGGGTGTTGCGGGTCAGCTGTGATTGGTCGGCAGAAATGACGACGCTCAGGTCTTCGGGAAAGCGCTCGCTGACCATCTCATCGACGATCACCTTGATCTGATCGGCGGCGTCGACGAGGTTTTCGCCGGCCTTCTTGATCACGTTCAGGGTAAGGACCGGCTGCCCGTTGAGACGGGCGTAGCTGTCGCGCTCTTTGTAGCCATCGACCACGGTGGCGATGTCCTTGAGGTAGACGATGTTGCCCTTGCTCGAGCGAATGACCAGGTTGCGTAGTTCTTCGACCGACTCGATCTCCTCATTCATCCGGACGGTCATGCGCTGATCGCCCATGTCGATTTCGCCACCGGAGATGATGACGTTTTCGCTGGAGATGGCCTGCTCGATGTTGTCCATCGTTACGCTGGCCGCCTCCATCTTGTAGAGGTCTACGTTGATCTGGATCTCCCGCTCCCGGGCCCCGACGAGGTCCACACGCAGGATTTCCTTTTTCAACTCATTCTCAATCTCTTCCTGAAGCAGCTCGGCATAGCGTTTCAGGGTGACATTGTCGTAGGGGCCCGAGACATTGATAAACATGATCGGGATCTCGGAGAGGTTGATATCGGCCACCACCGGGTCGTTGGGGAGGTCGCTGGGCAGCTCGCTGCGGGCGCGGTTGACGGCGTCTTCGACCTCGCGCTTGGCCTCGGCCAGGTCTACATCGGTCTCAAACTCCACAAAGATGGAAGAGAAGTCCTGGATGGAGGTGGAATTGATCTCCTTGATCCCCTCAATGCCCTGGATCTCTTTTTCGATCTTGCGGGTGACGAGGTTCTCAATGTCCTCGGCGGAGGTTCCCGGGTAGGGAGTGGAGACAAACATCACCGGCCACTGGATCTCGGGAAAGTTTTCCTTGGGCAGGAGATAATAGGAGACCATCCCGGCAATGGAGATGACTATCGCCAGCAGGTAGATGGTGATCCGGTTATCAATGGCCCAGGAGGATATGGCAAATTCGCGGAAGGATGGCTTTTTCATCCGGTATCGGCATTTTGGCGGGTTGGAAAGGGAAGATGGGGAAAAGCGGCCCTAGCGGCCGGCCAGGCTTTGGTCGAGGATGAGACGTTGGCCATCGCTGAGGTCCTTGTAGCCCGCATTGATGAGCTGGTCGCCAGCCTGCAGGCCTTCGATGACCTGCACCTGGCTGCCGTAGCTCAGGCCCAGAACCAGCGAGCGCCGCCGGGCGACCAGGCTGCCATCAGCCCCCTGCTCGGCGACATAGACAAAGGACCCTCGCTCCGACTGCTGCACCAGCGGCAGCGGCACGACGATGGCCTCCTCGATATTGCGGTCATTGATGGCGATTTCGCCAAACATATTGGGCTTGAAATCCGGGCTGCTGGGCAGCTTAACCTCGACATCAAAGGTGCGGTCCTGCGGATTGATAAACTGCCCGACGGTACTCACCTTGGCGTCGATGCTCCGGTCCAGGGCCGGGAAGGTGATTTTTACCTCGTCACCGGGACGGACGTAGGGGATGTAGGCCTCCGAAAGGCTGGCTTTCAGGCTCAGATCGCGGGCATTCACGATCCGGAAAGCCGGCATGCCGGGGGTTACCATCTCGCCGACCTTGGGCATGATCTCGTCGATGGTCCCCGCGATGGGAGCCTTGATGCGGTTCAGGTCCAACTGCTCCTCCAGGGTGGCAAGGCGGCGCTCCAGCGCCTCCTTCTGGTTCTTGGCGGTCAGGTACTGTATCTCGGTGCCGATCTCCTGCGCCCAGAGGTCGCGCTGCTTCTCAAACATGATGGTGGCCAGGTCCAGCGAGGTTTTGACCTCCTCGATGCTCCTGCGCATGATGGCGTCGTCGATCTGGGCGAGCAACTGCCCGGCCTTGACCTGCTGCCCTTCCCGCACAAATATGCGGGTGATGCGGCCGCTGACCAGCGGGCTGACCATGATGTTCTGATTGGCCTCGACCTGCCCCTGCACTTTCACAAAGTGCTCAAAGGTGGTCGGTTTCAGCGTGAGGGTGCTCACGGCGGTCTGCTTGACCTTGGGAGCCGCGTCGGGGTTTAGCCGGGCG
>RFHL01000267.1 GCA_003696875.1 Bacteroidota bacterium
ATGCGGAGGGGGTAGCCACGGTGCCGCCCAAAGAGGGTAAAGTCTTTTGGGCTGGCAAATGCCAGCCGGAGGTGGTGCTGCCGGGCAAAGGCCTGGTGCCGCAACTCATGCCCCCGGAACCGGCGGTTGCGGATGACTCCCACCGCGATAGAGCCGGCGGTGAGCAGTGTGATCAGGACGTAGAAAAGAGGCGTAGCCATAGGGCGGGCAATCGGTCAGGAGAGTAAGGCCGATCAAAGGTAGCAAATCCAACAGCATTTGGGAGGCACAGGCGAGAAGCCGCTGGCCATACCGGCCTTTGAGTTCCGATATGAACCATTAACTTGTGCGGATGAATATGGTTCCCCGCATCTACGCTTTTCCGGGCTTGGGCACCGATGGGCGCATATTTGACCCTTTGCGGGAGGTGCTCCCGCTGGTGGATGTCTCCTGGCTGGAGCCCGAACCGGAGGAATCCCTTTCGGCTTATGCCATGCGCATGGGGCGGGATATCCCCCGGGACGAACCGGTGATATTGCTGGGGGTCTCGCTGGGCGGCATCGTCGCCCGGGAGTTGGTGACCCAGCTTAATTGTCGTCTGCTCATCCAGATTTCCAGTCTGGTGCGTCCGGGAGAATTGCCCCCGGTGATGCGCCTCTGGCGCTACGTGCCGCTGTACCGGCTCAGCCGGGGCAGCTGGCGCTACCGGACGCTACCCCTCTGGGCCCCGCTATTTGGGATCCGGGAGCCAGCGGAGCAGGCCTTGTTGCAGGACATGTTTCGCCAAACCTCAGATCGGTACCGGATGTGGGCCATACAGGCCCTCCTCTCCTGGTCCGGCCAAGAAGTCCAGGGGCCCTGCTGGCGCTATCATGGGACGCGTGACCGGGTTTTCCCGCCTCGCTATATCGGAGAGGCGACCTATGTTAAGAATGGCACTCATTTTATGGTATATCAGCAGGGGAGCGCCATCGGACGCGATCTTTTGACCCGCCTGCAAGGCATGAATCTTGCGGCAGGCACGTAAGAAATCGACTCTAAGTGAATTGTTTGCCCTTATGGCATCCTGCTAATTGACAAGCAAACGCTACCCCATTGCCTATGCCTTATTCGCCTGTTTTGCCTACCGAGGTTCCGCTTTCTTGCCCCCTGCAACATCCACGGGTCTTGTACCTCGGCGCGGAGGACAGGCTGGCCACGCGCTCCCGGCAGGCCTTTGTGGAGGCAGTCCCTGAGGCAGTATGGACCAAAGCCAGCGACCGGGCTTCTTTCCTGCGGTCATTGCTCTCCTTCTTCCCGCATATTGTGATATTGGACCAGGCGCTGAACGCCTCGGTACATGGCCATCCGCTGGTGCTCCTGCGTCGCCTATACCCCTTGGTGCCGGTTTTTCTGATTGGGAAAGATGTGCTGGAAGCGGAGGCTCAGCAGGCCGTATGGGGCCTTCCCACCCCCTGTCAGGATAGCTTTGCCTATCTGTGGACGCAGGCGCGGCCGACCTTGGCGCGGGTGCAGTCACGGGTCAGTGCCATGCGCATCCGCTATGAGATTCGCCGCAATGTAGAGGCCCTGGGCGATATTGAAGCGGGCCTCCGGTCAGGCCGCAGTGAGGCAGAGGAATCTCCAGCCGAAAGCTGGATCGCCGAGATTCGGGCCTCCATTGCCTATCTCGAAAGGCTGGGGCGCGAACTCCGCGGTTGATCGCCTTAACTATCTAGCTCCGGAGATGGGGAAGGGGCAGGCTTGCCCACCACCTCATGATGTAGGATTTGCAGAAACTCGGTCAGCCCTTTTTTGGGGTTTTTGTAGGGAGACATCAGCGTCGTGATCCCGCGATGCTCCAGAACCCGCTCTTGCACCGGGTTGGGCTTCATCAGCAAAATGTATGACTTGGGCTTAGCGTCCTGATTGTTGGCGCGCTCCCAGAGCTTGTTGAGCTTGTAGAGCAAATACCGGATGTTGATGTCTGACAGGCTATAGCCGATGAAGAGCAAGGACCGCCCCAGCACATCGGCTCGGAGCTTGATATCGAGGGGCGTCTCGAAGTCCAGGCGGTCAAAGTAGCTGCTTTCGGTCAAGACGATGGAGGAGTCGTTGTCAAAGTCTCCGTGGAACTTGATGATCTGCGTTTTTTGCTCCTCAATGCCTTTGATATCAGAGACATCCGAAATTTTGATGTAGGGTTTTGCATAGGCTTTGAAGGCAAACTCGATCCAGCGGTCGTAATTGGTGGTGTAAATGATGGGGAAATCCAGCTCCACGATCAGGCGGTGGATGTCAGAGGTTTTGATGTCAACTTTGTCGGTATTGTGCCACTTGCGATCCATCCAGCTGCGCAGCGGGCCGATGCCCTTGTTGAGTTTGTAATATTCAGCCAGCACCAGATGGTCGCCCAGACCGCGAAAATACGCCCGGTCCATGCCCAGATCGTCGGCAAGCTTGTCGATAAGCCGGTCCCAGGAGGGGAGCCCCAGGTTTATCGAGACGCCACCGCCCACAAAGAGGATCACCTGCCGGGCCTTGATGGCCTGGATCAGGTCGTGCAGGCTTTTGGTGCTGTAGTGTGCGTACATGCGGTTTTTAGGAATTGATGAGCCCATAAGCCATGGCAAGGAGGTCTTCCTTTTCCTTAAGGGTAAGGGTAAGAGGAAGCTGGGCCAGGCCAATGAGGCGTCGCATGATCTCGATGCCGGTGAGCTGGTCAAGCAGGTTGGTATCCAGCACGGCTCCCCGATAGGTAGCAAGGACCATGTCGGAGAGGCGTTCTTCCTGCTGGCTCATGCGGAGATGAGCGAGTAGCACCGCCAGATCAAACTCTGCAGGTCCGAAAAAGCAGAATTCCGGGTCTATGATGCGGACGCCCTCGTAGGTGCGGAGCCAGCTACCCGGGAAGAAATCCCCATGTAGGAGGGTTTTTCCTTCTGAGAGGTATACCTGGCTGAGGTCCGTGATGCGGGCCTTCAGGGCCGCATCGGTTTGGTAGGCCAGGGCCACCTTGGCCAGGCCGGGGGTGATACTGTCCAGGTCCAGGCCATTGTCGGTCCGAAAAGGGTACTCAAAGATATGCTCCGCGTTGAGCAGCCGCATTTCCCGGTTGGTGATTTCGCCACCCGTGTCAAAGTGGGTATGCAAGAGCGAGAGAAAGTCCATCAGGGCACGTAGGTCCTCTGGGTCGATGGTGGCGCCCCGTTGGTAGAGAAAGGTGAAATCGCTGGATTCTCCCAAATCCTCCAGCATGAGGATGTTGTGGGCGGTATCCATGGCCATGAGCTCTGGGGTAAAGGCCCGCAGGGCCACCACCTCCTGAATGTAGGTATAAAAGGTGCCTTCAATCCGGGCACGGTGGGCTGGAGCCGGTATTTGGGGATATTTCTCTACGTAGGCCCGGGATTGTTTCAGGATGAAGCTGCGAAAGTTGGTGCGGATCCGGAGGGTGTAGTTCATGTTGCCCTCGCCGGGCTTGGCGGCGGACTGTATTTCTTCATCAGGTGCAATCCATTTCTTATCGGAAAGAAAAGCTTGGATGTCGGGTAGTTGATCAGCGTTTAGGACAAAGGTCATAGCGGGTGCCGGTAGCGCTTTGAGGTGGGAAAAGGGGATTCCTTAAAGGTACGGGATTTTTGGACATGCGGGTAGCTCAGAAAAGGGGGAAAAAACCAGGCGATGGGGGATTTTTTCCCGGCCCATGCCTCCCGTGGGAACCATACCTACTATCATGCCCTTATCATGAGATACTTCAGCCTTTTCATCGCCCTTCTGCTCATGGGCCTGAGCGGTCTGCAGGCCCAGGCTTTGATTATTACCCAGGCCAATAGGTCGATTCAGAGCGATAGCGTCTTTCGTATCCAGGCGGGGACCCTCACCTACGTTCGGAATCGGAGCCTGCACGATATCCCTGCCCGGGATATCAAATATGTAGACCTGGCGGATCGCCAGATCCATTTTTCGGATACGGGCGAGCCGATTATCCTGATGAAGCCCCAAATAACCAGGTGGTTCCTTAGCCCAGCGACGCCTGGGCGGCGTCATGCGAGGAGTCCGGATTGATGGCCTCCCCGGATTGGCTGCCCGGCTTGATCCGCTGCTGTGCCCGGCGGCGCAGCAGTGCCACGTTTTCCACGTGCGCAGTATGGGGAAACATGTCCACCGGCCGGATTCTGACCACTTCGTACCAGCTACTCAGCAGGTCCAGGTCCCGGGCTTGCGTGGCGGGCTTGCAGCTCACATAGATGATGTGTGCGGGCTTGAGGGCCAGCAGGCGGTCCACTACCTTGGCGTCCATGCCCTGGCGGGGTGGGTCGGTGATGACTACATCGGGGTAACCTTCCGTCTGGGCGAGTTCCTCACTCAGGAGGTCCTTCAGGTCCCCGGCCAGGAAGCGAAAGCGGTTTTCGTC
The DNA here is from genome assembly GCA_003696875.1 of Bacteroidota bacterium. Lineage (GTDB taxonomy): Bacteria > Bacteroidota > Bacteroidia > J057 > J057 > RFHL01. The sequence continues at coordinate 4,376 of RFHL01000267.1, forward strand.
CAGTTCATTGAGGCGCACATTTTCCCATGCATCCTCGACCGCCGCGGCTACGTACTCAATCCCGATGATGCGCTCCACCAGGTCCGAGACAAAAATCCCAATGCTGCCCGTGCCGGCGTAGAGGTCGTAAACCAGGCCGTGCCGGGATTTTCCCTCGGGCAATACCGCTTGCAGATAGTCCTTCACCACCCCATACAGGCGGGCCGCCTGTCGGGGGTTGGTCTGGAAAAAGGAGACCGGTCGTACCCGATAGCGAAAATCGCCGAGTTGCTCGGTATAGTAGGGGGTGCCCTTCCACGTCCGGACCGGCAGGTCGGTGTAGGTGGAGTTCAGTTTTTCGTTATGAATCCAGAGGTAGCTGGTGATGGCGGGAAACCGGGCTTCCAGATGCGCAAACAGCTGCTCCACTTTTTCGGGATCGTCCTCTCCCACGATCAGCATCAGCATCAGTTCGCCGGTAGCGGCAGAGCTGCGAAAGACCAGGTTACGGAGAAAGCCCGTATGGGCGCGGTTGTCGTAAAAGGTCCAGTCCTCAGCCCGGGCAAAGGCCCGGACGGCGTTGCGGATGTCATTGACCACCGGGTCCATGAGGTGGCAAGCGTCGATGTCCAGCACCTTGTCATAAAAGCCCGGGGCATAAAAGCCCAGCACCCGTTGCTCATCTACCTCCTGGTCATGGCGCATTTGCTCCCGCGTGCGCCAGGCCTTGTTGCTGAAGGAAAACTCCAGCTTGTTGCGATAGCCGTAGGCGCTCTCCGTACCCAGAATGGGTTCGATCTCTCCCAACTCCACCTTCCCGATCCGGGTGAGGATGTTGACGACCTGCTTCTGTTTGAAGCGAAGCTGCGCGTCATAGGTCATGTTTTGCCATTTGCAACCCCCACAGCTGCCAAAATGCGCGCATCGAGGCTCGGCACGATCTGGCGACGGGGTCACGATCCGGTCTATGCGCGCCACCAGGTTTTTCTTCTGCTTGCGGTACACATAGACCTCGGCTACATCACCGGGTACCCCATGCTCCACAAAGACCACCCAATCCTGATGCCGGGCCACAGCCCGGCCATCAGAAGCAGCATCGATGAGTTCGACTTCGGTGCGAAAAGGATTGAGACGGCGGGCCATAGGGCAGAGTTTAAAGATAAAAGCCCGGCAAAGGTACGCCGGGGGGCGGGAGAGTTGCAAGCGCACCGCCTGGACGCAGCTCCAAGCTGCGTCCAGGCGATCGGGGGTTTTAACCCATTACGGAGTCTTTCCATTCTCGCCCACAGCGGCTATCTTCCGCTTTTGATCAATTCAAAGCCATGCGTCCGGCCATCCTACTCCTGCTGCTCCCTTTTTGGCTGGCTTGCCAGTCCGGCCTGGAATTTCAGACCGATAGTCTGATCCTGAGACTAGATGAGAAGGGCCATCTGGCTGCCTTGGAAGACCCCCGCAGCGGTCGCAACCTGCTGGCGCCGGATACCCTGGCGCCGCTGCTCAGCCTGCGCTACGCAGGCGAGGACCTCTATCCGGAAGCAGTGCAATGGGTGGCCGATCGAGGGGAACTTACCCTTACCTATCCGGGGGCGCGCACAGCGACCCTGAGCCTCCAACTGTATCCCAGCCACCTCCGGCTGGAGGTGCAAGCAGTCAGCGATACAGCCGGACTCGATCTGGCAATCTGGGGACCCTTTCCCACCAGCTTGGCTGATACCATCGGTGAGACGGTGGGCGTCGTGCGTGATACCAGCTACGCTCTTGGGTTGCAAAGTTTGCAGCCCAAGACCCTCGGCGGCTATCCCTGGCAGGAAAACGACTGTATGCCGCAAGTGGACATCTTTGAGGCAGATAATCCCAATGACCTCAGCGAAGAAGGCAAACGCTATGTGCTGTATAG
>RFHL01000268.1 GCA_003696875.1 Bacteroidota bacterium
ATCCGTTCATCTACCACGCGCTGAACAACTGGCTGCATCCGGTCGCCGATCCGGTGAAAGTCCCGGAAGTCAAAGGGCGTCCCCTCCACCGGCCGCAAGCGGCCGGTGGGGATCAGGTCGGCATCGACCTCTGTGACGGCCTCAGCGGCAATACGCAGCTCATGGTCCAGCACATCGCTCGTCCCGGCGAGGTTGAAGTAGCCGTGGTGGGTCAGATTCAGGACGGTGGCCGCATCGGTCCGCGCCTCGTAGTCGAGGCGCAGGCTGGTCCCCTCCAGGGTGTAGGTCACCGTCACCATCAGATTGCCGGGGTACCCCTCTTCCCCATCGGCGCTCAGGTAGTGCAGCCTGAGTTGTGGCCGCTCGGGCGTACCCGCCAACTCGCCCTCCCACAGGACCTTATGAAAGCCCCCGGGGCCACCATGTAGGTGGTGCGCCCCCAGGTTGCAAGCCAACTCATAGACCTGTCCCCCCAGCTCGAAGCGGCCATGAGCAATGCGGTTGCCGTAGCGACCGATCAGGGTATTGAGGGCAGGGTGGTCGCCCAGCCAGTCGGCTGGGCTGGGCAAGCCCAGCACCACATCGGTGGTGCGGCCATCGCCATCGGGCATCTCCAGAGATACCAAGGTGCCCCCATAATTGGTGATGCGGGCGACAGAACCCTCAGCATGCCGCAGCGTAAACAAATAGGCTGTTCTGCCATCGGGCAGGGTCACAAATGGTTCTTTGTGCATGGGGTAAAATCCTTTGGGTGATTCAGGCCGCCTGCCTGACATGTCTGCAGCCGGGAAAATAGGCATTTTTTTTTCCTTTCTTCCAACTCCATACAGCCCCCCTCCGTCTCTGATACCGGAAACCTAAACGTACCGTGGTAAGCAGTACCTCGATCCACCCTCATCAAGATTTGATTGCCGCCTGTAAAGGGGGCGACCGTAAGGCGCAATTTCGCCTGTACCAGCTCTACTCCCGGGCTATGCTCAACATATGTGTGCGCATGCTCAGGGATCAGGCGGCGGCCGAAGATGCGCTGCAAGAGGCTTTTGTCAGTGCCTTTCGGAAGTTGCACACCTTCGAAGGCAGGGCGTCCTTTGGGGCCTGGCTCAAGCGCATCGTCGTCAACCGATGCCTGAGCTACCTCAGTCGAAATCAGCCCTATACCGAGTCCCTGGACGAAAGCCACTTCCGGGAGCCGGATGCAGACGTAGGCGAAGACGTGGACCTGCCACTGAGCCCTACCCAGATCCACGAAGCCATCAAAACCCTTCCCGACGGGTGTCGGGTGATCTTTAACCTGTATCTGCTGGAGGGATACGACCATCAGGAAATCGCCGATATTCTCGGCGTTTCGGTCTCGACCTCCAAGTCGCAGTATCACCGTGCCCGTATGCTCCTGCGCGAGCGGCTCCAGGCCCAACTCGTCCATGAAGAAAACTAGATCCGTTCTTTTTCCGACCGAAACGCCCCTCATCGCTCTGAATATCCACGCCTGCTACGACGACTTCTCAAGCAGAATACTGGCAGGCCAATGATTCGCCTTCTTATGTGGAAACACATCGAAACATACATCCAGCAAAACCGGGCTTCCCTCGACGTTGAGGAACCCCGCCCCGAGATCTGGGCGGGCATTGAGGCCCGCTTGGGGCCTCCACTGGCCCCTCCGGCCCGCCCCAAGCCGCTCTTTCAGGTCTGGAAAGTCGCTGCGGCCATCCTGATCGGCACGGTCGCCGGATTGGGTCTGCTCCACTTTGGCCCCCAGGATACTCCCGGCACCATCGGTGCCGCAGGGCTACAGGAAGTCACCCAGCCCCTGAGCGCTGAGACCTGGGCAGAGATTCAACAAACCCACCAGCAGGATATTGCGGTCCTGGCCGCTGCCTTTGCCGAGCTACCGGCC
>RFHL01000269.1 GCA_003696875.1 Bacteroidota bacterium
CCAGGCCAGGCCGCCAAAGACCAGAATCACCAGAAAGAGGGCCCCCAGGGCCCGGAAAAAATTGAGCGAAAAGAAGGAGGCCACAAAGGCCAGCCCTTTGCTGAGTGAGGAGGCCCGCCGCACCATCAGGGTCGAGTGCGCCACGTAAAAAGGCGCCGAAAAGTCTATGCGCTCGCTGCGCGCGCTGGTGATCGTCAACGGGACAAGGGCCGCATCCAGACGCCCCGCGGCCAACTGGTGCAGCAAGCTGTCCAGCGGCATCTGATGCAGGCTGTAGGTGAGGCTGTCGGCCGCGGTCAGGCGCTCCCACAACCAGGGCGTGACGCCACTTAGCGTACCTTGTTCGTCCAGCGCAATAAAGGGAGGAGAAGGGTAAAAGCCTACCCGCAGGCTATCAGGTTGGCTGACCCCGAGCATCGGCAAGAATAGCAGTAGGCAAAAGGAAGTCAGAATTCGGACGGGCATAGACATGGACATTCTAGGGGTTCCCTTTATGGTAACAAAAAGACAGGAACGACCCAAAACAGAAAGACCTGCCCGGAGGGGCAGGCCATCGGCTTGGTAAGGAGGCCGAAAAGGTTTTGGGTTAAAGCAGCCGGGAGCGGCCCTAAGAAAAGGATGATTGAGGTTTTCCCCTAAACGGCATTGGAGCGGGATGTGCTGCACCCGGGCAAAAAATAATTTTGCCCCCCTTCAATTACTCCTCCTTCAGCAGGTAGAGGTCGTTCAGAATCACATAGTTGGCGATGGGATACATCTGCGCATGGTTAAAGCGCCTATGGATGGCAATCTTTTTGGTAGGAACATAGAGAGGAATCACCGGTAGCTCGCGGGCCAGGATCTCCTGGATCTGATTGGCCATATCCAGCCGCCGCACCGGATCGGTCTCGACCCGCATCTGATCGATAAGCTGGTCAGCCCGGGCATTGGCAAAGCCGAAGAAGTTGCTGCCATTGGGCCAGCCTTCGGAGTGAAAGAGCTGCTTGAAATCGTAGGGGAAAGGCGAGGAGCGCAGCGACAGCAGCGCCATCTCGAAGGTGTGCTGCTGGATCTGCCGCTGGTAATCCGGGGCCGGATCCAGCTCGATGGCCATCCCGACAGCTTCCAGGCCCTCCTTGATCCGCTGGGCCAGGCCATCCACCAGGTCATTGCCGGGGGGATAGGCAAAGCGTATGCGCAGTTCCTGCGTCTTGCCGTCGATTTCCTTCTCCCGGATGCCGTTGCCATCGGCATCGGTCCAGCCGGCCGCGTCGAGCCGGGCGCGGGCCTCGTCCGGCGCGTAGGGATAGGGCAAGAGGGTGTCGTTGTAGAGCGAATTGGAAGGCGAAACCGGCGAGCTCGCCGGCTGGGCCATGGAGTCCAGCACCTGATCGATGATGTCTTGTAGGGGCAGGCTGTAGGCAATGGCCTGCCGGACCTGCACATCGTCCAGGATCCGGGCCTGCCGGATGCCGTCAGGCCGCAGGTTTAGCGCCAGGGAGGTGAAGGCATCCCGGGGCCGCAGGCCCAGGTGGTAGTGCAGCCGCGCCGTCGAGTCGCGCATCAGGTTGAGGTAAGCTTGAGGAGACAGATTGGTGCTTACGTCCAGCTCCTGCTGCAACAATTGTAGCTCGACGGCTTTGCCGTCGGTGATCATCTCAAACTGGATCTGCTCCGGGTGCTGCTGATGAATGGCCTCGGGGCGCCCGGCGCCCCAGTAGGCAGGGTTTCGGCTCAGCACAATCCGCTGCTCGGGGATCCACTCGGTGACCCGGTAGGGACCGCTGCCGTTTTGGATCAGGTCTACCGTGGTGGCGTATTGGGGATCATTGAAGGTCTCCACCCAGGCAGACAGGTCTTCGGGCAGGTTTTCGGCCTCGGTGAGGGCTTTGAGGTCGGCGACGCTGTAGCCCTCCAGCACCCCTTCGGGATCGTAAAAGCGGGCGTCGATGACATAGGTAAAAATCCCGAAGTTGTCATTATTCATGTAGTACTCCGAAAAGTGGGCCGTGAAACGCCGGGGATCCTCCGGATCGGCGGTCAGGTCCTTCAGATATTCCGTGTAGGGCTGAATGGCGGGATTGTTGACCCCGGGAACGAGCAGTACTTTATAGGAAAAAAGGGCATCGCTGGCGGTGATGGGCGATCCATCGGGCCACGCGGCCTCCGGTTGGAGGCTGAAGGTGTAGGCGAGGCCATCGGCCGAGCGCTCAGGCAGGGCCGCCAGTTCGGGGACCAGTGCCCCGGTCTCGGGATGAATCGAGTGTAGCCGCTGGTAACACAGGTCGAGCACCTCAAAACGGGTCGCCCGCACCCCGTTCACGGGGTGTAGTTCCTGTGGATCGCTGATCAGATGGGTCCGCACCACATTGGGCAGGTTACCCCGGTAGTAAACCAGGCTGTCCCGCAGGACATATGGGCCTTGCTGTTGTACCGCCGAGCCGCAGGCGGCCAGAAGCAGGCCGGTCAGCCAAAGGCTGAGACGTAGGGTCGTGAGCTTCATGGTTTTTTGTAGTTTTGGGAGAAGCACAGGGATATCTTTGCCAGAGGGTTTTTCTTCAAAAATGCCCCCTGTAGGCCAAGACGGCGAAAAAGGTACACAAAAATCAGCATATGGTTTCCATCCAGCACCTCAGCAAGCAGTACGGTCAGCAAATGGCCGTGGACGACCTCACCTTCGAGGTGAAGGAGGGCGAAATTCTGGGTTTTCTCGGCCCCAACGGGGCCGGGAAGAGTACCACCATGAAGCTCATCACGGGCTTTATCCGGCCCACCGCTGGCACGGTGGTAGTCGATGGCCACGACGTCCGTACGCACCCCCTGGAGGTGCGCCGCCGGGTAGGCTATTTGCCCGAGCACAATCCCCTCTACCTCGACATGTACGTCCACGAGTTTCTTGCCTTCGCCGGCCGTATTCACGGCCTGCGCGGCAAGAGGTTGCGTACCCGCATTGCCGAGGTGATCGACCGTACCGGCCTCAGCATTGAGCAGCATAAGAAGATCGGCATGCTCTCCAAGGGCTACCGGCA
>RFHL01000022.1 GCA_003696875.1 Bacteroidota bacterium
CCAGCGGAACCTTTGTTTGCCAGCGTCAAAGGCGGTGGCTAAAAATAACGGAAGCATTATTGTGTTGGCAACCCTTAGAAATTCTCACATGCGCCCGGCATCGTGCTTCCTTGTATATCCCTGCAGTGCCTTCTCGCTGCAAGCCCTTGATCAGGCCCGCGGGATCTAACCTAACAGATCCCCGGGCATCGCATTCGCCCCCGGCGGGCATGTTGGGTAGGATCCCCAAGTGTAACTCATTCAAGGCCCGTAGCTTTGCGGTCGCCGCACTGGAGGCGGGTGCTCAGCGCGAGTTGAGATAGAGGCGCAGCTTGGCCAGGTCGAAGTAGGCTTCGGCCAGCCCCAGCTTGAGGCAGGTGATGAACATCTCGCCGTCCTCGACGCCGATCTGCTCCGCCATATACTCCTTGACCATCTGCAGGCAGGCCAGGTTGGCAGGCAGTCCATTCCACAGGTTCCAGCTGCGAAAATGGATGCTGAAATGCAGCTTGCCGTATTTGATGGCTGTATCCACGCCGCGCAGACACTGGGTCGTTCCCGGCTCCTTGCGGTTGAACGCGTTGGAGATGCGCCTTGAACTGAGGGGCCGCCCGGCGGCCCGATCGGTCACGGTAATGACCTCTTCATAATCGACACCGTCATCATAGAAGTGCAGGCTCTCCGGACGGCCGACGGTCATGTAGCAGTGCTTGGTGCCCGGCCCGTGTTTGCGGTAATAGTCGATTACCCACTCGATCTGCCAGGCGAGGTCCTGCCCGTAAGTGTAATGCTCACCGGGTTGGGCCACGTCGGTCATGTAGTAGGGCAGATATTTTTCCGCATAGCCCGGCTCGATGGGATTGGGAATTCCCAGTCCGGGAGGAATATCCGGCTCCAAAGGGCGGACCCCCGGGTGGGTGATCTGGGCGGAGACAAAATCCAGTTCCCAGCGCTTGGTGGGCGTGCTGCCCTTTTCCACCAGGTATTCACGGCCCTCTTCAACGGCTTTGCGCACCAACTGATACCAAAGGTCCGGAATATCCCGAGCCACCACAAACGCAGCCTTGAGCATCGTCGTCTCCGCCTTGCTTGCCGCTCTTCCCTGTAACAGAAGAGCGCTCTACGTTACCCCCACTGAGGAGAGGAAAAGTTCCCGAAATCGGTTGCCAGCCAGTTTCCGTATTAAAATACACTTTCTTTCCGTATCCCTACACTCCAAATTTGCATACCGAATCGACGAGCATGACCCGCCCGTTTGAGTGCGGACGCCTCCGCCCCAACCTTTAAAAAAAGATTCCGGCCTGGAGCACAGTCGAAAGACAGCAGCGCGACGTTTCCTCTTCTCGAATGCGCGTGGCGAACCGCAAGCTAAGAATCGAGCGAGAGACGTGCTTCCCTGCAATTCTGGTTCACAGCCGCAGGC
>RFHL01000270.1 GCA_003696875.1 Bacteroidota bacterium
GAAAAAGCCTCACTTGGCCCGCCAAGCTCGGCTTTTCTTCCTTGTCTGCGCACAAGGTCTCGGCGCAAAATCGGGAAGTTATTTTTCTCGCGTTACTTAAGGGCAAACAGGCCCGTGGTCAAAACAAAGATACTGCCTGCCGGGGGCAGGCGCAACCAAGGCTTTGCTCAGAACGATGACTCATTCTGTTCACCGGTCAAACATTCCCCGGGCTTGGGGCGTTTTCACCCAAATCCCCTAACCCTATGAAATACCTCATTGCTTTCAGCCTCCTCTACCTGGGCCTTTTTGCCCCGGTCCAATCCCAACTGTCCATTATGCCCAATTCGCTCTACGACTTCACCATGGAAACCCTGGACGGACAGAAGCAATCCCTCTCTGTCTATAAGGGAAAACTGATTTTGATTGTCAATACGGCCAGCCGCTGCGGGCTCACGCCGCAGTATGAAGACCTGCAAGCCCTCTACGAGCAATACGCTGACCAAGGGCTGGTCATCCTCGGCTTTCCGGCCAACAACTTCATGAACCAGGAACCCGGCAGCAACGAAGACATCGCTGCCTTTTGCCAGAAAAACTATGGTGTCAGCTTCCCCATGTTTGCTAAGATCTCCGTGAAAGGTGACGACCGCCATCCCCTCTATGGCTACCTCGAAGCCCAGACCGGCGAAGTGCCCTCCTGGAATTTTCACAAGTTTCTTGTGCATCCCAACGGCGAAGAGATCAAGTCCTTTGCCCCGCGTACGCGCGTGACCGATGCCGATATGCAGGAAACCATTGCCGCCTGGCTCGCCGCTGTCGAGAAGTAGCTTATCATTCCCTCAATATGCACCGAGGCCCGGTACGCATCCTGCGCACCGGGCCGTTTTCGGTGTATGCCGGGGATCAGGCCTTGCCTGCCCCCCAAAAAAGACCCTGCACAAGCACCGGAGGTTGATGAAACCCCTTAAAGACACATATGGAGCTGCCAGCGTGCCTCGGTAATCCCCTGTCCGCACATAGCAGAGTTCCCGAAGGAATTGGGGCCCGCCCTTAGTACACCGAGCTTGTCTCCAATTATGAAACTGTTAGGTTCAAAAACAGCTTGGTACCCATGCAGGATGCCTTGTGCTGCCATACGGCAGCGATATCTTGAGCCAAAGAGCGTTTGCAGATGCACCGGACGATGCCGGTTTCTCAAAGGTACAAAAGCGCGGGACAGGAGTCAAAGGGAGGAAAGAATTTTGGAAGGAACGGCCCGCTTTTCTCCCCCTAGAAAACCAGCTGATAGCTGGCCTCCATGACATTACGGGCTTTGTCCTCCAGATGGATCTGCAGGGTGTAGGTTCCCGGTACCGGTCGGTCACCGGCCAGGTCCCAGGTTAGGGTTTTCTGTTTAAAATCATACCCAAAAGGCACCCACTTCCCATTCAGGGTGATCCGGGTGGCGGTGTGTTCAAAACCGGAAAAGTTGTCGTCCACGGCCAGGATGACCCGGCTCCCGCTGAGGCGCTGGCCCGGCCGGAAATTCACCGGCCGCACCGTCGGCGGCACACTGTCAGCCATCAGGCAAAAACGCCCAAAGCTGCGGATAGCGGCATACACATCCTCGGCCTCACCCAGGGTGCTGCCGGCATATTCCCAGCCTCGGCTCCCCTCCTGCGCCACCACCAGGTGGTCGCGGGACACCCCGGCCGCCGGCCGGAAGCTGATGAGGTAGGACTGCCGCAGCGGAATACCGGCTTCGCCCACCTCATAGATGTCGCTCAGCATACCATTCCGGCCCGGCTCCCGCACCACCCGCAGGTGCAGCGGCTGAAAGACCGCCCGCTGCGGGAAGTATAGCTGAAGTTCCTCCAGGTCCACGATGTTGTTTTGATCGGGACGCACATAGTCGCAAAAGTGGGGGACCCACCGGAAGCGCCCGAGCCCATCCCGCACCTCCACCGGATAATCATGCGGATCCAGCGGCAACAGAAAAACCATCTCATCGCCTTTCCGGTAGGAAGGCGGCAACAGGCGATGCCCCCCGCGCAAGGTCTCCACCTGCAGGCCTTGCTGGTAGGATGCGTGGGGATACCGGGCCGTGATCACGGCCACCCCTCGGAATACCGACACCGCGACCTCCGGATGCTGGTAGTATCCCGCCTGGGCCAGGACCTCATCGCCCGCCACATCCCGCTGCAGGCGGGCTCGCAGTACCGATTGGTTGCCATGAGCATCCTCCAGTTCCAGCCGCAGGTGATGCACCACATCATCCCGCAATAAGATCTGGCCTGCCCCGGCCAGCGGCCGGTAGCCGCTAAATTCGTTGCCCGGCTCCACATAGGCCCGCTGAAAGCGCTCTCGCTGCGCCTCATAGCGGGCATAGTCCATGTGCAGATTGATGTTGCGGGTCTCGTCAAAGGCAAAGCGATCCAGCGCCAGCTCGTGCACGAGCCGGTCATCCAGGTACAGCCGGGCATAGTTGATGCCGCAGTGGTTGCCCGCGCCGTTGAGCAGGTCATAGGCCTTGTACTCCAGCCCGACCGGGCCCCGCACCCGGATGAGATGGGGGAGTTCATAGTCCCCCTCCCCCCCGCTGGGCGTGAGATAGAGCGGCCGAAACTCGCCCCGTACCCGACCCGCGACGCTAAGTGGCGTAATCGCCACCTCCTGCAGGATCGGCCGGCGGGTATCCGGCAGATCGGCCTGATACCAGGCCAGCGGGTTCAGGATGCGCTCCAGCGAATCGCGGATCTCAAAGTGGAGATGCGGCCCATAGGAGGAGCCGGAATTGCCCGAATAGGCGATCACATCACCCTGCCGCACGGGTATCTCCCCCGGCGTGAGGTAGATGTCCTGATCGTAGGTCTCACGGCGCTGCTGCGCCGCCCGCACATAGGCCGCCAGCGCGTCATGGAAACGGTCGAGGTGGGCATAGACCGAAAAACGCCCATCGGGATGCCGCAGGTATACCGCCAGCCCAAAGCCGTAGGGCCCTGTACGCAGGCGATAGACCCAGCCATCGGCGATGGCATAGACCGGCAAGCCGGTCTTGCCGTAGGTCTTGATATCGATCCCGGAGTGAAAGTGATTGCTCCGCAGCTCCCCGAAGGTGCCCGAGAGGGCATTCTGCCCATCCAGCGGAAAGCGGTACTGCGCCCGGGTCGAAGACCCGGCCAGCAGGATCAAGGCCAGCAGGAAGCCCAATCGACCCGCCAGGCGGGAGTTGGCAAGATTCATCCAAAAGAACATAGGCAACATAAAAAAAGCGCCCGCCGGGCGGGCACAGGTTTTCACAATTGGCAATACATATGATTCACGCCAGCCATCCTCCGGCAGTCCGGCCCCCTCTTGTCCTTAATGAGCCCCCTTTTACCTGGAGCCCACCTTCTCACCGAATGGCAAAATCCAGCATTTTCTCTCCCTCCAGATAAGCCGTCACCCGGTCGCCCGGCTGTACCGGCCCCACCCCGGCCGGGGTGCCGGTGAAGATCAGGTCTCCCTTCTTGAGGGTGATGTAGCGGCTGATAAAAGCCAGCAAGTCGGGGATGGAAAACAGCATGTCGGCGCTATGGCCCTCCTGCTTCACCTCTCCATTGAGCTCACAGCGAAAGCGCAGGTCATGCAAGGGCGGCAGGCTCGAGGGCTCCACAAAGGCCGACACCGGCGCCGCATGGTCGAAACCCTTGGCCAGCGTCCAGGGGTGACCCTTTTCCTTGGCCACCGATTGGATGTCCCGGGCCGTGAAGTCTATCCCCAGCCCCACCCCATCGATGTAGTCCAGGGCAAAATCCTTCTGGATCGACTTACCTTCCCGCCCTATGCGCAGCACAATCTCGCACTCATGGTGCAGATCCTGCGTGAAATCGGGATAGTAAAAATCCTTGTTGTCCCGCAGCAAGGCCGTATCCGGCTTGAAAAAAATCAGCGGCTGCGCCGGCACAGGATTGTTCAGTTCCAGGGCATGCTCTCGGTAGTTGCGCCCCACACAGATCATTTTCATAAGGAGACAAAAAGATCGTTAGCGTCGAGAATTGAGACGGCTTCCATGCCTGAAACTGAGCGATGCCGTCCAGGATGCTCCCCGGCCCAAATACAGAACAAGTGGCATTAATCTTCGCAGGCATCCTTTAACAGGAGAGTCTCGTCAAAAAGGTCCTTCATAGCCATAGGCGCATCTCCCAGCACAAAGCCCTCCTCGGCCGTCCAGACCACATACTCCCGCCCACAATTCTGGATCGAATTGGGATGCTCATCCTTCTCAAAACGGATGATCCACTGCTTGTCCTCAAAGACCAACAAGTAATGTCCCTTGCAGGACTCCCGCACCATGCCCGAGCGTAGCGGACTTTGCACCGTCTTTCGATTCATATAGGTCGAGTCGGTCAGCTCCAGGCGATAACTATCGGCACAGTAGGTGCCCACCAGCTGCGCCCGCAGGGCTTCCTCCGTAGGCGGAGTAGGGCCACAGGCCGGCAGCAAAAACCAGGCAGCAAAAAGGGATACAAGGGCAAAAAGGGACTTCATAGGTCGATACAACATTGAAATACAGAGGCGCCCGCAGCGGGCGGATAAAGGTACAAAAAAGCCGGAGCATACACCCGGTAAATCACCGAAAGCCTGCATGATTGAGGGCACGCCGGCATCGCCCCTGTAACAGGGGCGATGCCGTCAGGCCCCTCCCGGCTACCGGTCCTCCCCCACAGGCCCACGCCACCGCCCCCGGACCCTCACTC
>RFHL01000271.1 GCA_003696875.1 Bacteroidota bacterium
GTCTCTGGCCAGGCCGCGACAGCAGCGGCCTGGATCAGGTCCAGATCAGCGCCATAAAGCTGGCTGCGGGCATGCAGGCCGCGACAAGCGGCCCAGGAGGTCAGGGGGGATACATATTGCTGTTGGGTCCAATCAGACCGCATGCGGGTGAAATCATGTCGGATCCGGGCATCGCCCGGATCCAGGCGAAACGCGGACTCCCGCGCCCAGCTTTGCCGGTTCATCTCGAAATGCCCCGCGCCGGGGTACATAAGCACAGGTAAGCATGGGATCAGGTCATACCCCATTTGCGCCTCAAAAAAAGGCAACATCCCAGTGGCATAGGGCTGGTCCACCGGACGACGCAGGTCATCATGGCTGATGGCCCTCAGGCCACGTTGCAGACTGGTATCGGTATCCAGCCAATGGCTATGAAACCCCTGCCAACAGGTGGAATCCAGATAATCAGGCGCATAGGCATCGGCCAGACGGGTACCCGCTGGCAGTTCATACACCACCACCACATGCCAAAGGCCCGGCGGGGCCTGCCAGCGAAGGCGGCCATTGGCTGGCGGGCAGTCGCCGATCAGCAAAAGCGAATCCCGTTTCAGGACCACATAATCTTCCAGATTCCAGGGCGCCCAGGCACGCGTTGCGCCCTGGCGCGGAGCGGCATAGATGGCCAATGGCTCGGCCTCCCCGGGCAGGAATACCTGGCTTTGGCTGCCGCTTTTCCAATCGGTCATGGCCTGCAGCAGGTATGAACCGGGCATGCGGGGCGGTGGCAAAGGCATGTCCACCCATTTGCCTCCCAATACCTGCGCCTCGCCAAATGCCAGGGTCCGAAGGCTCTGGGTGCTGGATACCCCATCCATTCCCCCATAGGGCCCTACCCCCATATGTAGATCCACTTCCAGGCCTCTGGCCTGGGCCAGCTGCAGAACCTTGTGCATCTGCTGGCGCAAGCGCCAGGCATAAGCCCCGACCGCACTGCCGGCCGTCAGGCCGGCCAGGGGGTATATTTCTATCCCTCCAAAGCCTTGATCGTGAAAGGCTTGAACCTGAGAAATGAGTGCCACATCTTCCGGAATCTCCTCCCACCAATACCATTTTACCCAGGGCCGGGTGTCTGCCGGCGGCCGCCAAAAGCTGTCAGGGTGAAAAGGAGCGTGACTCAGATCACGCGGGGAGCGGGAAAGGGAATCCGGCCCATCCTCTGCCTGAAGCCAAGCCACGGAGGCACCCTCAACGGGTACGACTTGCCGCCATAGGCGGTGCCCCTGCCATACGCCCACCCCTGCCACTATTAGCAGGAGCGTCAGGAAAAGGGGTATGAGCCAGTACCTGCGCATAGGCCGGGAGCGGAAGATTTCCCCAATCGAAGTTTTGAGGTGTCCGGATTACAATTATTCAGATAATTTCCGGAATTCCCAAGCTCGGTTCAGGAAAGCCGCCTGATCCTGGTTGACTACGAGGGCAGCCCCCAAGGCGGTGGCCTGGGGGATCTTGGCGACCTCCAGAGGGAGGCCGGGTAAGGCTCGTTGCAAGGCAGCCAGGAAAACCGCATTTCGAGCAAAGCCTCCATCGACGTAGGCTTTTTCTATCCCGGTCATTCCTCCCACCAGCGCCACCGAGGTGGCTACCATTCCAGCCAAAGCCCTCATCAGGTCATGATAGGCGGCGGCATAGGTATCGTAGACAGACAAGTCCCAGGTTCCCTGAGGCGGTTCTGGAAATGGGCCCGTTCCTGCCATGGTTTCGGGATAAAAAGGGGCCTGTCCGATGATACCGGCTTCCAGCCGGTCAAAGAGCGCCTCGTCGGGCTTCAGCTCTTGGTAAAACAACGGGCTGACGCCAAAATGAAAGGCTAACCGGCGGGTTTGCCACTCGTGTTCCTTCCCCAAAAACAGACGGGAAGCCTTGACCGGCTGCCCCTGAAAGCTCAGGTAGCAGAGACAATCCCGCCGGAGCTCCTCACTTGTCAGGGGTTCTGAAGCAAAGGGGTTGAGCGTGATACACCAAGTCCCGGTAGAGATCAGAAGGAAGGAAGCCTTCCCGGCCGCGTAAAAAAACGGCACCAGGGCCGCCGAGCTATCGTGAATCCCCACCCCAATCTGGCCATATGCCCCCGTTCCCAAGGTATGGGTCGTCGGCACCAAGGTGGGCAAGGTTCTTTGCAGCCTTGCAGCCCGAACCCAGGCATGCAAGCCGCCCGCGTCAAAATCCCAAAGCAGGGTATGGCAGCCCATGGAGGTGCCTTCATTCACCCATTGGCCACTCAGCAGACCCGCAACATATTGGGGCAAATGGAGAGAGGCCTGAACATGCTCCCAGCGGTCGGGCTGATGCTGTTGGAGACGGTACATCTGTAAGCCGGCATTTAGCATCCCCAGCCAGGGCGAAGCCGTCTCCTGGCAGAGCTTTTCCTCGGGGCCGTAGGCCTCCAGAAAGCTTTCTTTCAGATCCTCGGGAAATGGCTTTAGGTAGTCATACAAGGGAAAGACTGGTTCGGCCTGTGCATTGACATGGACCAAACTCGCCCCATATGCCGCCGCATTTATCCGGGAGATGGAATAGTGTGTATCCGTAGCAAAGTGCTGGAAGGTTTCCAGCACCCAGGTCCGCAGAAGGTCCAGATCTTCAAGCGGATCCCCGTCCTCGTCCTGCCCGCAGGGCAGGCGGGTTTCCTCTTCCACCACCACCTCCCCACTGGGATCAAAGATGAGACACTTTTTGTGTGTCTTCCCGATGTCAAATACAAGGGTGTGCATTCCTACCTGATCAGGCTACGACAGAACATACGGTATGGCATCATAGACCCGTGGCGAGGACTTTGTGTCCTCGTTCCCGGATCAGTTGCGCCCGGACTTTCGCCTCGCGAAAGGCCGTCAGGGGTGCAATGGCCCCGCCGGCCCGTCGCCGCGCCTCGGCGAGCAAGGGACGCAGGTCGGTGCGAAAGGCCCCTTGCAACAGCTCCTGAGCCATCACGACATCATTAGCCTCGCGGGCCATCTCCAGCTTGGCCTGGTCCACCAGCAAGGCCTGTGCATAGGCCAGCAACATCGCCTCAACGGATTGGAGCAGATCCTCAAGAGGATCTTTGAGGTTGTGGCTGGCATCAATCATCCACGCCAGCGGTTGGGCGCCGGTCTGCTGCATCCCGTAGACCAGCTCACAGAAAATCAGGAACAGCTGATAGGGCTTGATCGCCCCAACGGTCAGATCGTCGTCCCCATATTTGGAGTCGTTGAAGTGAAAGCCGCCTAGCTTGCCTTCGGCCATCAAGAGCGCCACAATCTGCTCAATATTGGCGTTGGGCAGATGGTGCCCCAGGTCCACCAGCACCTTGGCCTGCGGCCCCAGCTTTTGGGTAAAAAGCAAGGCGCTGCCCCAGTCCTGTACCACCATGCTGTAGAAATTGGGCTCGAAGGCTTTATACTCTACAAACATCTGCCAGCCGCTGGGCAGGCCCGCGTAGATCTCCTTCATTGATTCCAGCGTTCGGGCAAAGGCTTTTCGGAAATTGAGTTGCCCCGGAAAAGATGAGCCATCGGCCAGCCAAACCGTGAGCGCCTGTGACCCAAGCGCCAGTCCATGCTGGATCACTTCAAGGTTGTGGGCCACGGCCTGCGCCCGCACCACCGGATCGGCGTGACAAAGGGAGCCAAACTTATAGGACTCAGCCTGATCCGGCTGATCCTGAAAGGTATTGGAGTTGACGGCGTCGAAGACCAAACCGTAGTGGCTGGCGAGTTGGCGAACGGCGGCAGGATCGGTGGGGATATCCCAAGGGATGTGTAGCGAGATGGCCCCGCTGTTGCGGTTGAGGGCGTGCAAGACGCCCACATCGGCGATTTTTTCCTCCAGCGAACGCGGCTCTCCCCCACCCGGAAAGCGACCAAAGCGGGTGCCCCCTGTCCCCAGGGCCCAGGAGGGGATGGCCACCTGAAAGGCCTGAATCCGGCTGAGGAGCGCCTCCACATCCGCCCCGGCATCGGTTAGGGTGTCCGCCAAGCGGGCAAATGCCTGCTGATGGCTATCAGCGCGGCTTTGGTTGTGGGCTTTGAGGCCCAGATCATCAAGGTCCATCATAGGTACGCGAGTAGGGTAAAGCAGGCCCCGGCCTGTCGCCGGGGCCTGAAAAGATAAAGATCTAGCGCATGAATGCCGCGGCGAGGCCACCGTCTACATTGAGCACGTTACCCGTGCTCTTGTGGAGCAGGCCTCCGACGAAAGCGAAGGCCGCATTGGCGATGTCGCGGGTGTGGATCACCTCGCCCAGCAGGGTCCGCTTGGCATAGAAAGCGGGCAGTTCCTCCAAGGGCACGCCGTAGGCGGCGGCACGCTCCTTGGCCCAGCCGCCAGCCCAGATGTGGCTGCCTTCGATCACCGCGTCGGGGTTGACGACATTGACCCGGATCTTGGCCTCCCCCAGCTCCGCCGCCAGCAGGCGGCTCATGTGCAGCTGCGCGGCTTTGGCCGAACCATAAGCGGCATTCTTTGGCCCCGACACAATGGCATTTTTGCTCACAATGTTGATCACATCGCCGCCCATGCCCTGGGTCTTCATGATGCGCACAGCGGCCTGCGTAACCAGAAACTGCCCCTTGACGAGGACGTCGTACAGCAGGTCCCATTGCTGCTCGGTATATTCCTCCAGGGGTCGGGAGATCGAAAGTCCCGCACAGTTGACGACGATATCGACCCCACCGAAGGCGAGGTTGCCTGCGGCGAAGGCTTGCTCCACCGCCTTGGCGGAGGTTACATCGAGCGGAACCGCGATGGCCGCATCGCGGCCGAAGCGCTGGTTAAACTCGTCTGCCGCCGCCTGCAGGCGATCGGGGTCCAGATCGTTGAGAACCACACAGGCGCCCTCCTGCACAAAACGCTCGGCAATGGCCTTGCCGATGCCACCGGCACTGCCGGTAATCATCGCCACCTTACGCGAGAGTGGCTTTTCCGCTGGCA
>RFHL01000272.1 GCA_003696875.1 Bacteroidota bacterium
GTCTGGTAGCCCCATTTGCCTACCTGCACCGAATAGGTATTGATTACAAAGCGGTTGGCTATCACCCGGCCGTCAAAGCCGGTGGTGAAGGTGAAGCCTACGGTGGTGTCGGGCACCAGGGCCGCCACGGTCACCCCCGGGATGGGGTCCAGGCTACCGGCTTCCCGCACTACGACCTCCAGGTCGATACGAGGCAGGGGCTGCAGGACGATATCCTGGGTGGTGAGCTGTCCGGGCAGTAGGTCGACCGTGAGGGTATCGGTTTCGTAGCCATACAGTTGTGCCACCAGCTGATAGCTGCCCGAATCAGCCACGCCCAGGGCGTAGGCCCCGGAGGTCTGGCTGCGGGTCTCGCCGCCTTCCACGCCCAGTACCCGCAAGTCTACCTGACCCACGGGGGCACCGGTCTGCCCGTCGGTTACCTGGCCCTCCAGGTAGGCTCCGCGCCGGTAGGCGACGTCGAGGACAAAAAAGCCTTCCTGCATATCGGTAACGAGCACCCGGCCGGAGGGCAGGAAGGGATAGGCGCCCCAGGCGCCGGCGAGGCCGCCACCGGCGAGGGGCGAGGTGTCGTAATACGCCACCTCCACCAGGTTGCCGGGTCGGGCGGCATCCACGATGTGCAAGCCATCGCGGTAGTAAGAGGTCACGAGAAAGTCATTCAGAACGTGGACATTGTGAGGGGCGGCGCGCCCTTGGCTCAGGCTGGAGCGAATGCGATCCTGCTCGCGGATATCCTCCGGATCGCTCACGTCCCAGGCGATAAGGTAGCCTTCGTTGAGTTCGTCGGTGGTGAAGCAGATGTCACCGGCATCATTGAGCCAGGTGTTATGGGTAAAGCCGCCGGGATAGGTCTGGGAGCCGATCACCAGCGGGGCGCTGCGGTCGCTCACGTCCAGGATGGTGAGGCGGCCGTCGAGGATTTCGCCCAGATAGGCCCGCTGTCCCCGCACAAAGAGGTCGTGAACATAGCGCTGATCGTAGGCCCCCACAAAGGCCGGCAGGCCGGGGTCGGGATTGAGGTCGTAGATGGCGACGCCGCCGTTGTAATTGTTGGTGCCGCAGAGGTAGAGGTAGCCGTCTTCGTCGACCCAGGCGTTGTGGGCGGTGGTCACGCCGGCCAGGACGGTGTCCACGTAGCTTACACTGCCGGGCAGGCCCGAGAGGTCGATGATGAGCAGGCCATTGCCGGTCTCATTGGTCACGTAGGCGTGATGCCCCCAGGTCTTGAGGTCTCGCCAGACGGAGGTCACGCCCGGGATGTCGTGCAGCACCACCGGCTGCGCCGGATTGGCCAGGTCTACAATGGAGACGCCATTGGTGCGACCCACCAGACCGTATTCCCGGCCGCTGCTATCGGCCCAACCCCAAACGTCATTGAGCTCGACGGGAAAACTCAGCTGGCTGATCAGGCTCACGTTCTTGCTGGCCTGCGCCCGCAGGCCAGCCGCAGACAGCATCAGAAGCCCCCACACAATCAGACGAACAGGCCGCATACCAAAAGGGATTAGGTTGATGGTCAAGCACAAAACACCCGACAGGCAAAAAGGTTCCCCCTCCCCTACTCTACCCGGATGACCTTGCCCATACGCTGGTGCTGGCCATCGGTGGTCCGGTAAAGATAGGTCCCACGTGGCAGCCCATAGAGGTCGACTTCTTTCCTCCCCCCAGCGACCAGATCATCCCAAACCAGGCGCTGCACTGGTCGCCCTTGCAGGTCAAAGAGTTCCCAGGTTACGGGTCCGGCGGTGGTGTGGTCGAATTCAACGGTCAGGATATTCTGGACCGGGTTGGGAAAGGTTCGCATCCAGCTATCAAGGAAAATAATATCCTCTTCCCCGCTGTAGACAGAGCGGCCATCCGCATGGATCAGCCGCAGGCGGTAGGTATTGGTGGGCTGAGCGGGGGTTTCATGGGAAAAGCGGTAGGTCTGCCCCGCTCCGGTGGCGGGCAGGTAGCCAATGGCTACAAACTGCTGGTTGCCAGGGGCCCATTGCACCTCATAGCCGGCGGCGCTGTCTTCCCGGCTCACATACCAGCTGAGCTCGGGCAGACCTCCCACCACCTCGGCTTGTAGCTCGGTCATTTCCACAAAGCGGTCCACGCATTCGGGATAGAGATAATAGTCGCGATGGCCGGCCAGGCCTTCGGGATCGGTGACTTCCAGTCGCACGCGATAGAAGTAGATTTCGTCCTCACAACCAGCCGGCGGCAGGAGCGTCCCGGTCTCACGGGCCGTATCCGCCGGCTCAGGATGAAAGTGAGTGTTGTGGTGCAAATAGGTCTGCCAGACGTAGGTCAGATCCTCCTCAGGATGCTCAGCATCGGTGGCCGTCCCGGCCAGCGGCACCCAGGTGGGGCCGCCCATGGGATAGGTCATCCCATCGGGAAAGCTGGTGATCTCAACTTGCGGGGGGCTGTTATTCACCCAGATCCGCTGGCTCACGATGGAGACCTGCCCGGCGCTGTCGGTAGCCGTGAGCAGCACGGTAAAGCTCTCTGGCCCAGAGCCGCTGGGGACAAAGGTATGCTCCGGCGCCCAGTCCGTGCTGGTCTGCCCATCACCAAAGTCCCATTGCAGGCTGAAGGATTCGCCCTGGGGATCGTAAGACTCTGCCGCGCTGAACTGCACGGTGAGCGGGCCCGGGCCGTATAGGGGCTCAGCCGCCAGGACTGGTACCGGCGGCACATTCACCCCGAAAGATAGCTTGTGTAAGCCCCTGGGAAAGGTGACATAATAGAGGCTCCCGTCCAGAGGATTCATGGCCAGATCGGTGATTTTGGACGTGTCGCGCACGATCTCGGTGACGCTGGTCAGGGTGTCGTTCAGGTCAAAGCGGAGGGCCCGGATCCAGCCGGAGTGATCGGCTACAAAATAAGCCCCATGATACTCGGGCGGAAAGGTACTACCGGTGTAAAAGGCGCCCCCCACGACGGCATAGCCGACGAAATTGTCGCCAGAGGCCAGGGACTCCGGATAGCCCA
>RFHL01000273.1 GCA_003696875.1 Bacteroidota bacterium
GTAGTGAAGCATCTCATGTGTGTCTCGCCTGCGGCGGCATCTCCCATCAGATGCTTCGTTGCACTCAGCATGACAGGAGAATCAATGGGGGGCGGGAGCGCCCTTTCACGCATCAAAATCCCCCTTTACGCGCGAAATAATTTGGAGAAAAATACAAGCCATTCTATCATTATAACAGAATTTAGTGCCATTTTTATGGGGGGGGGTAGCACCGCCACGCTGATGCGCGATTTTTTTAGATGAATAAATGGCTCATTCGTCATTCCGCGGGCCGGATGTTTCTGTTTATCAACAGCATAGCATGTTCACCATGAACACAGATACCATGAAAACCGCCTGCAATACCGCTGGTAGGCTGCTGCTGCTGGCCAGCCTGCTATGGGGGGCGAGCCTGCGGGGGCAGGTATACCCGCCGGGACTGCCTCTGTACAAGGATGACTGGTTGATGAAAAAACGGCCGGAGATGAACTGTTCGGGGGCGATAGAGGTCTGCAACGGGCTTTTTGACTTTCCGCTTTGGTATTGGTTTATCCCCCCGGCAGTTCAGGACTACTGTCCCGCAGATCCAACCTTTTTTCCGGTAGCTAATACCCCCTGCGATGAAGATGGACCTCCACAACCGAACTGGTCCTACGGTACCTGGCAGGACTCTACTTATCTTGCTGGCAACCATAACCATTCGATGCACAATATGTGGCTTTCGGCCCGGGTGGTTAGCGATGGCGATTTTTGTTTTACCATCACCCCATATGACACCCTGGATTGGTACAACTGGGTCGTCTTTCGCCTGCCGCCAGGGTATGACTGTGAGGATCTCAGCCAGCAGGACTATGCCGAAATCGTGAAGTGGGACCGTACCACCTCGATTATCCCCCTCAATCCTCCCTTCATGAATTCCACCTGCGTGGGGGTCACAGGCCTGAGCCTGTCCCCGCCCAATACCCCCACCTGCACAGCCTTTGACAGTTGCCTGCAGGTGCAGGCCGGGGAACGGATTTTGATCCAAATCTCGGCTATTCGCCCGCTTGTATGGTGTAATAACCCCAATAACTTCAATATTTGCACAGGCCATTTTCAAAATCTTGGTGGAACTGGAGGGCAAGGGTATCACCTATGGCCCAACGGTTTGCAGATCGACTTCAGCGAGTCGACGGCCTTTTTCGGCGATACCTTGGGAGCGCGGGTGGTGCGCCGGGATACGATGGCCCTCACCTGTGGGGCCACGCTGCTGCCGGTCCGGCTGACCCACGCCCTGCCTTCCTGCACCCAGGTGCCGGCGGGGACCTTCAGCCTGCTGGGCCCCGGAGGGCAGAGCATCCCCATCAGTGGGGGCAGCTCTCCGGTCTGCTACCAGGGGCCGCCGATCACGGCCTATGCCGACAGTTTTCTGCTGAGCCTCAGCAGCCCGCTGAGCCAGCCCGGGACCTACCAGCTGATCCAGTCGGCCACCCTGGCGGGCAGTTGCTTCACGGGCCAGACCATAGACACCATGACCTTTTACCTGGAGCTGGATCTTCCCGATGCGGGCCCGGATACGAGCGTGGCCTTTTGCGTGGGCAATGGGCTGCCCCGGCCCATGGCGATTGCCTTGCCGCCGGGGCTGACCGGGGGCAACTGGCTCGACCCCCAGGGCCAGCCCCACAGCGGGATGTGGGATCCCCTGACCGACCTGCCCGGCCCCTACCAGTATGTGATGGGCGGGCCGGGCTGTGCCCTGAGCGACACGGCCCAGATCCTGGTCCAGGGCGTACCCACCCAGGCGGGCCAGGACACCTTCGCCACGGCCTGTGTGGACCCCCTGGTGCCTTTCAACCTCAATGACTACCTCACCGCCAGTGCCGATACCGGGGGTCGCTGGCTGACAGTGAGCGGATTCCCCGTCGGCAGCACGGGCAACCTTTCCCCCATCAGCCAGGGGACCTATACCTTTCAGTATGTGACGGGCGGTGATCTGGGCCATCAGATCTGTACGGCCGACACGGCCCTGATCGTGATCGATGCCCTGGGCGCCCCTTATGCCCTCTTCACCAAGGACAATGTCACCTGCTACGGGGGCAGTGACGGCTCGGTGACGGTCAACTTCACCTTCATTGGCGGGGGCCCGCCCTACCAGTATTCGGTCGACGGGGGCCCCTTCCAGACGGCGCCGGGCCTTCCCTTTACGGTGGGAGGCCTGACGGCCGGTCCGCACGAGATCGAGTATATGGGCAGCACGGGCTGTATCAACCGCAGCACCTTTGTCCTGAACGAGCCCCCGGCCAGTACCCAGGTGCTGATCCAGGGGGTGACGGTGAGCCCTGAGAGCTGCCCCGGCGCCGGGGATGGCAGCATACAGGTGCAGGCCGCCGGGGGCACCTTTACGCCCTACCAGTATGCGCTGGGGGGAGGCCCCTTTCAGATGAGCAATACCTTCAGCGGCCTGAGCGCCGGCACCTATAGCCTCACCGTGGTCGATTATTACTTCTGCCCCCGGGATACGGTGGTGAGCGTGGGCCTGCTGCCGCCCCTGCAGGTGACGGCCCAGGTGACCAGCAGCTACAACGGCTTTGCGGTAAGCTGTGCCGGGTCCAGTGACGGCAGTGTCCTGGCCCTGGGCAGTGGCGGCGCCGGGGGTGGCTATAGCTACAGCTGGAACAGCAGCCCCAGCCAGAACGGGGACAGCCTCACCGGCCTCCCGGCAGGAACCTACACCGTCACCCTCACCGATGCCAACGGCTGCAGCAGCCAGGCCAGCCTGAGTCTCAGTGCGCCCCCCCCGCTGGGGGGCAGCACCGCCATCGCCAGCAGCTACAACGGGCAGGCCATCAGCTGTGTGGGAGCCAGCGATGGTGCCCTCACCGCCCAGGGCAGCGGCGGCGTAGGGCCCTACACCTACCTCTGGAACGGCGGGCCCGCCACGGCCACGGCCAGCGGACTGGGGGCCGGTACCTATCAGGTGCTTGTCACCGACGCCAATGGCTGTACCGCCAGCCTCAGCGGCAACCTTAGCGATCCCCCCCCGCTGAGCGCCACCAGCTTGGCACCCCTGCTCTACAACGGCTATGCCGTGGGCTGCGATCAGGGCAGTAATGGCCAGGCCCAGGCCCAGGGCAATGGCGGTACGGGGCCCTACAGCTACCTCTGGAGCGATGGCCAGAGTACGGCCACGGCCAGTGGCCTGGGGGTGGGCACTTACCAGGTGCTCGTCACCGATGCCAATGGCTGTACTACGCTCGACAGCGTGAGCCTGAGCGCCCCGCCGGCGGTGCAGATCGGGGCGGTGAGCAGCCTCGCCGCCCGCTGTGCCGGGGAGAGCAATGGCAGCCTCAGCCTTGCCCCCGCCAGCGGTGGGGTGGGGGGCTACACCTATGCCCTCGACGGCGGCCCTTTTGGTCCGGGCACCAGCTTCCCCGGCCTGGGGGCCGGCAGCTATACCCTGATTGTCCGGGATGCCAACCTCTGCCCCGACAGCCTGATCGCGACGGTGGCAGAACCCGCCCCGCTGCTCATAGGCCTGGACTCCATGGCCGAGGTGGACTGCTTTGGCAACCACAACGGCCTGCTCTATCCCTCTGCGCAGGGAGGGACGGCTGCCTATAGCTACAGCCTCGACGGCGGGCCCTTTGGCCCGGGACCCTTTGCCTCCCTGGGGGTGGGCTACTACCAGATCCGGGTTGAGGACATTCAGGGTTGCCGCGACAGCCTTACGGCCCAGGTAACGGGGCCCCTGGCTCTCTTTACCCAGGTGGACAGCGTGATTGGTGCCCGCTGCTATGGGGAGGCCAATGGCCGCCTGGTGGTGAGCACCAGCGGGGGCATCGCCCCCTACCTCTGGTCCAGTGACGGGCTCACCTACGGCCCCCAGCCCCTGCTGGAGGATCTGGCCGCCGGCCCGCAGACGGTCTACACCCAGGACGCCAATGGCTGTATCATCACCATCGGTGCCACCATGAGCGAGCCCGATTCGCTGACCCTGGCCCTGGTGCAGCAGCAGGACCCGAGCTGCTACGGCCTCGATGATGGCTGGGCCAGCCTGCAGGCCCAGGGCGGTACGCCCGGCTATCTCTACGCCGGGGGCGACAGCCTCTTTGCCCCCAATCCGGTGGGGGGACTCAGTGCCGGGGCCGATACCCTCTATGCCCAGGACAGCCAGGGTTGCCTGGCCCGGGTTACGGTCCTGCTGGACCAGCCCGACAGCCTGGAGGTCTTTGCCACGGTAAGCAGCGATTACCAGGGCCGGGACCTGAGCTGTACCGGCGCGGCCGATGGCGCGGCCATCGGTGCGGCCAGCGGCGGCACGGGTCCCTATAGCTACAGCTGGGATCAGGGCAGCCTTGACAGCACGGCCAACAGCCTGAGTGCGGGCAGCTATGCCCTTACCGTCACCGACGCCCAGGGCTGCGTGGGGATGGCTTCGGTGAGCCTGATCGACCCGCCCCTGCTGGCGGTAAGCGCCCTCCCGCGCTCGGACTATCAGGGCTGGGGGATCAGCTGTTTCGGGGCGGCCGACGGCCGCCTGGGAGCCGAGGCCAGCGGGGGAACCCCCGGCTACGGCTACAGCTGGAGCGACGGGCAGAGCGGCCCGGTCGCCGGGGATCTGCCCGCCGGCAGCTATGTGGTCACTGCCACCGACACCAATGGTTGCGTAGCCCGCGATACCCTGGCGGTGAGCAGCCCGCCCCCCCTGGAGACCTGGCTCGAAGGCCGCGATGTGGCCTGCCACGGCGGGGCCGATGGCAGGATCTGGGCGCAGGTCAGCGGCGGTACACCGCCCTATCGGGGCCGCTGGCCCGGTCAGGGCACGGGCTTCAGCCTTGATGGCCTGCCCATCGGGACCTATACCTTCATCGTTGAGGACACCAATGGGTGTGCCGATACGGCCATGGCCAGCCTGGCCCAGCCCGCCCCCCTGGGGGTGGAGCTTAGCACGCAGGAAGCCTATTGTAACTGGCCCACAGGGGAGATCGCCGCCCGCGTGGGCGGGGGAACCCCGCCCTATGCCTACCGCTGGGACAGTGAGCCGCCCCAGCTCTCGGCCCTGGCCACCGGCCTGCCCGAGGGCCTCTACCAGGTGGTGGTGACCGATGCCCAGGGCTGTCGCGACAGCCTGGCCGCCTTCGTGGCCCATGTGCCCCCGCCGGTGGCAGACTTTGTCATCCTCGCCCCCGACAGCAGCGGGCCGGTGCTGCTCTCCCAGGCCGAGATCCACCTCCGCGCCAGGACCCAGGGCGCCCTGAGCTACCAGTGGGACCTGGGCGATGGCAGCCCCCTGCGTGATGGCCCCAACCCGGTGCACCGCTATACCGAACCGGGTCGTTACGAGATCCTCCTGGCCGTCTATCACCAGTACCCACAGTGTCCCGATACCGCCCGGCGGGTGGTGGAAATCATCCCCGATGGGGCCCTCTACCTCCCCAATGCCTTCTCTCCCAATGGAGATGGCCACAACGACCGCTTCCGCATCCGCGGAGAGGGTTACCACCAGGCAGAACTCCGGATCTACGACCGCTGGGGCAGGCTCGCCTACCGGAGCCAGGACCTCAGCCAGGGATGGGACGGCCGCTACCCCGGCGGCCAGGCCGCCCCAGAGGGCGTCTACGCCCTGGTGCTGACCGCCTCCCTCTTCAACGGCACCCGCTTTGAACGCAGTGGCTCGGTGACGCTGGTGAGGTAGGGGCGATGGAGATCGCCTGCGGTGGCATCTCCCATGAGATGCTTCGGTTCCCTCGGCATGACAGGAGACCGTGTGGGCGGGGCGCCCCCTCACCTCTCCCTACACCCACTTGGTGTCATGTTGAACATCGTGAAGCATCTCGTGTGATTCTTGCCTCCGGCAGTACCTCCCATGAGATGCTTCGTTGCACTCAGCATGACAGGAGAGCATGTGGGCGAGGGTGCCCCATTGATCGGCCCGGAGGGATTCCTTAGTTTTAGAGTCCCTTTCTGTGCCATGTCTCAACCCGATTCCCAAGCCCGTCTCTTTGCCTATCTGGCCCAATATCTGCAACCTGAGCGGCTGCGGCGCTTTGAGGAAGTGCTGGCCTGGCGGACCCGCTATCTCACGGTCGCGGTGGAGGAGCTACACAAGCCCCGCAACACCAGCGCGGTGCTACGCAGCTGTGAGGGCTTTGGGATCCAGGATGTGCACATCATTGCTGGAGCGGAGACCTATCCCATCCACAAGCTTATTGCTGGGGGAGCGGCCCCCTGGCTCACCGTCCACCGCCATCGCGCCGCCACCGGCAGCGCGGCGGCCTGTATCGGGCGGCTGCGCGCTCAGGGCTACCGCATCGTGGCTACCAGTCCCCATGCAGAACAGCAGGTGGAGGACCTCGGCCTGGATCGTCCCTTGGCCCTCTTTTTTGGCTCTGAGCTGGAGGGCCTGTCCGAGACCGTGCTGAGCCAGGCAGATGTGCAGCTACGCATCCCGATGTATGGCTTTACCGAGAGCCTGAATCTCTCGGTCTCGGCAGCCCTGCTGCTCCACGACCTCAGCCGCCGCCTGCACGCGCGCGATGATCTCCCCTGGCGGCTGAGCGAGGCGGAAAAAATGGATTTGCGGGTGGCCTGGGCCACCCGCAGCCTGAAGTACGGCTACCGCTACGTCCGCCGATTCTGGCGGGAGGAGGGAGAAAGGCCCGCCTAGGGCCTGATCAGATCCATCAGGGCCCGGCCATTGTGGTAGGCACCTTTCCAGGCGTGGCCCTTGGGCCGGTAGCGGTTGTCGGGATCGGTGTCCAGGCCGTTGTTGTACCAGCCGCCGTAGGCGTGGTCGGTCAGATGGGTATGAATGTAGCGCCACAGGCCCAGGAAGGCCTGGGCATGGCGGGGATCGGGCGGCAGATAGGCCTGCACATAGGCCAGCGCGTGCAGGGCCTCGGCCTGGGCCCACCAGGTCTTTTTGGGGCCGATGATCTCAGGGACAGTGTCGCTGGGGAAGTAATAGCCCCGGTCATAGAGACCAAAGTAGTCGGGGGCAAAGCCATACGTGAGGCTGTGGTCAAGGAGCCGGGCGGCGACGGCCCGGCTGCGGGCGTCTGGCGTTTCGTAGAGAACGCGGGCCGCCTCCAGCAGCAAAAAGGCGGTCTCGATGTCGTGCCCGAAGGAGACGTGGTCGTAGTCCTGCCCGTCCAGGATGTAGGCCCGGCTGCTGTCGCGATGGTTCACGGGCTGCCAGTCCGGATGAAAGTAAAGCCGTAGATACCCCTCTGGCCCGACCATGGTGTCGCGCACTAGGGTCAGCAGCTTTTCCAATTGCATGCGTAGCTCTGGGGCGGGCCAGACTTCGTAGGCGCGGGTATAGGCCTCAAGCAGGTGAATGTGGGTGTTCTGGTCCTTCCAGTCGATCATACCCCAGCCCATGTGGTTGAGCCGGGCCCGGCGGGAGGCCGGGACGCTGTCGGGAAAAACGTAGCTATGGTAGCCCCCATGTGACGGGTCGTAGGCTCGTGCTTGCAGCCAGTGGTACTGCCGGGCTACCCACGCCCGGGACAGGCTGTCCCGGCGCAGGGTGGCATATTCGGCCAGGGCATAGAGGGCAAAGGCATTGCCGTAGACCAGCTGGGCGGGCGGTAGGTCAGCTTCAGACCAGGCCCCCGGCCGGCTGCGAAAGCCGCCCTCTCCCGGGCTCCAAAGGCTATCAGTCAGGAATCGGAAGCCATGATTAGCGGCGGCAGCCAGTTCGGGCCGCTGCCGAAACTGCTGGGCCGCCCGGGCGCTGGTCCATAGGTGACGCGCCTGCGTCACGAGGTAGGGGTGGGCAGTGCTGTCGAGCTGCCAGTCGTAGCCAAAGGCCGTCCAGTAGCCACCCTGCGGGTTTACCACCCGCGGAAACCAGCGGTCGAGGAGAGCCTCAGTTTCAGCCTCGATCTCTGCCCGGGGGACA
>RFHL01000274.1 GCA_003696875.1 Bacteroidota bacterium
AACCGGCCTCGACGGCCGGGTATTTCGCTCCGATTTTGTCGCCAATACCTATCGCTTTGTGATCGGGCAATGGGGTCATCGCAGTCTGGATACCCTGATACAGGTGCAGCCCGGCCAATCCCCTATCATTATTGACCTGGAGCCCGGCTACTACGACGACTTTGCGCTCGATTTTGGGTGGGAGGTCAGCGGAGACGCCGCCCGTGGCGCCTGGGAGCGGGGTACCCCCATCGAGACGAGCTTCCTGGGGATCAACATCGCTCCCGGGGCGGATCTGTTCGATGATATAGGTACCGAGGCCTATGTGACGGGCAATGCAGGGGGCTATGGTGCGAACGGCGACGTGGATGATGGTACGACCATGCTCGAATCTCCGGTCATGGACCTCAGCCTCTATCGGGAGCCGCTCCTGCGGCTCCATTGGTGGCTCGTCAACTATGACTTCAACACCAACCAGCCCGGCGACGATCAGCTGCGCATTGAGCTGAGCAATACCCTTGGCAGCATTCCGATCGCCACCTTCTCCGATGGCATTGCTAACAGTTGGAACCTTCTCGACAGCCTGCCCATTGGGCCGTATTTCGCGCCCGGCACCCCCGTCACGATCCGGGTGGTCGTGGGCGATGAGGGACAGCAACACATCGTGGAGGCGGCCATCGACGGCTTTGAGGTCTTCGAAGGAGACCCTGCGCCCGATACCACGACCACCGCGCTGGCCCAGTTGCCAGCATCGGCGCTGTCCTACTACCCACAACCGACAGGTGATCAGTTGTTTATCGCCTATGACCTGGCCGAATCGGCCGAGTGGGAACTCTACGACCTGCAAGGTCGCTTGATGCTCCGGCAAGCGCTCGTGGCGGGGGCCGCGACGGTGCCGGTCCCTATGCCCCGGGCAGCCGGGGCGTATCTGGCGATCCTTCGCTCTGGGGACAAGGTGCTGGACCGGCGCAAGCTGCTCAGGCAGTAAGGGACCAGATTCCCAGGCCCATCCAGAGGAGGCTCATCCCCAGGCCGAGATACATCATGTAGTGGCCTTGCCGCCGGGTGGCCGCATCGTAGACCCAGAAGGGCTGGCCTTCGGGGTCGTATTTGCGTAGCTGCCAGTAATTGTAGCCGATAAAGACCCCCAGCAGGCCACCGATCAGGCTCAGCAGCCATCCGATGCGTAGCCCTTCCCGGTCTCCGGCCTGCGGTTGACGGATTTCCTGCAGGCGGGCCTGCCAGGCCGCCGCCAGGGCGGCCTCATCCATTTCCTCGCCCCGCTCGCGCAGCAGCTGCTGCGCCATCAGCACGTCTTCAACGCTCCATTCGTCCTGCCGGTACACCACCTCTCGTAGCTCCTCGCGGCTGAAGTCGTGCAGGTAGTGCTCGGGCGACACCCGGCCCTGGTACAGGGCCGCGGCGCGCAGCAGCGCCTGCCGGGCGCGAGGGAAGTCGCTCTGGGCTACCTTGATGAAGACTTTGGCCCCGACTTTGTTGAAGGCGAAAAAGGGGTCAAAATCTGCGTTCAGGTCTTCCACCACAAAGGGGATATCCGCCTGCTCCAGCAGCCGGAGGGTTTCCCGGGCTTCGAGGAGGTCACCAAAGGTGCGAAAGGTAAGCAGAGACATGGGTAGAATCAGACTTTGGGCCGGGGTGGATGGGCCTGGATAAATTGTACGATGGCCTCCGGGGCATCGCTCAGGAAAAGCAGGTCCTCGTAGGCTTGTTGCCAGGCCAGCTGCCGCAGCAGCGGGTAGAGGGATGTGCGTATTTCGTAGCGCTCACGACCCAGGAAGACCATGGGGCTGTACCAGCCGTAGGTGGCGTAGTGATTCTGGGCCGCATCCTGGAAGATTTCCTGGGTGGTGCCCGCACTGCCAGGGGCAAAGACGACGCCAAACAGGCTGATAGCCAGCAGCATATCTTCACGCAGGCTGTTGGAAAAGTATTTGGCAATGTGGGAGGCAAACAGGTTGCTGGGCTCGTGGCCATAAAACCAGGTGGGAATGGCCAGGTTGTCTGTGCCTTCTGGAAAACGCGCCAGCACTTCGCGGGCGCGGTCCAGGTAGCCCGGCGAGGTGTAGACCGGGGCCGGGGCCAGCAGGGCGATGGCTTCCTGCAGGGCGGCCTCGTCATAGGCGGCGAGGTAGGCCCCCAGGTTGGCGGCTTCCATGATGCCCGGCCCCCCGCCGGAGACGACGTAATAGCCTGCCTGCGCCAGCAATTGCGCGGTGCGGGCCGTCCGGTAAAAGTAAGGCGCATCGCGCCGGGCCCCATGTCCACCCATGATGCCCACACAGCGGCGGGCGGTCATGCCCCTTTCGTCAAAGGCCAGCAGCTCCCGCAGACAATCGTCGATGGCGTGGTCGTGGATCCGCTGAGACAGGGCTTCGTGGATCCCGGGATTGTAGCGGCTGCTCGAAAAATGCGCGTAGATGGCGAGATCCCGGCTCTGACCTGTTTCGTCCTCCGCCATGAGTTCCTGCCAGGTATAGAGCCGTTTGCGGTAGGGATCGTAGGGCAGGCCATCGGGCCGGGGGTATACATAGGCCCCGGCCTTGCGAAGGATCACTTCCTCGGCCATCGACAGCTGACAGCCGAGGAGGGTCGTTCCTTGCACCTTCACCCCCGTCCAGTCCATCCCTTGCAGGTCGATGCTCAGGAGCGTGGCCGCAGTCAGGTCTCTTGATTGGGACAGATGCGCTTCCAGGCTTTTCCGGGTTTTGAAGAGCCTTTCGTGTTGTTCGTTTTGCTTCATGGGGAGAGACTCAGATGTAGCTGCGCCGGGAAAATAACACATACAGGAAAAAAGGCACCCCCAAAATGGCCGTAACGATGCCAATTGGCAGCCCCGCCGGCGGCAGCAGCCACCGGCTCAGGATGTCACAGGCAGCCAGATAGGTGCCGCCCATGAGCGTCCCCAGCACCACATTGGGGCGGTGGGCCGCCCCAAAGAGCGCCCGGCTGAAGTGGGGAATCATCATGCCCACAAAGCCGATGGGCCCGGTAAAGGCCACCGTACCCCCCACCGTCAGCGAGGTGACCAGCAGCAATACCAGCTTCACCCGGCTCACCTGCATGCCCAGGGTCCGGGCCTGCAGGTCACCCAGCACCAGCAGGTCCAGCGGCCGGGCCAAGGCCAATCCGAAAAGCAGCGCCCCCAGCAGCAGCAAGCTGCTGATGCCCACGCCGGGCCAGGTGGCCCGGGCAAAGCTCCCGAAGGACCAGAACACCACCTGCCGGATCTGGTCGTCCTCAGCCTGGGTGTAGATGAGCACGCCCGTAAGGGCGGTGAAGATGGAGGCCACCGCCACCCCGGCGATCAGGAGCTTGGCATTGTCCTCAAAAAAGCTGCGAAAGCCCAGGACTACCACCAGCAGCAGGCTGCTCAGCCCGCCCAGGGCCGCGAAGAGCGGGTAGGTAAACAAGCTGAGGCCGCCCAGCGGGATCAGCCCCAGGATGATCAGGTTGACCCCAAAGCCGGCCCCGGCCGTCAGGCCCATGATGTAGGGATCGGCCAGGGGGTTCTTGATCAGGGCCTGCATGTAAAAGCCGCCCAGGCTCAGCACCCCACCGGCGCAAAAGGCCAGCAGCAGGCGGGGCAGTCGCAGCTCCCAGACGATGAGCCGGTGGGGCGCCTCAGGCGACCAGAGCGCCTCGGCGATCTCGGTCGCGCTCAGGCGGTAGGTGCCAGTGCCCAGGCCCGCGATCAGGACCAGGGCCATCAGGCCCAGCAAGGCGATGGCTGCCCCCAGAGCCTTAGGGCGCATCCAGAAAGCGATCAGGGGTGAGGGGGGAATGCAGGATGTGGGTCAGCTCCAGCAAGCCGCGCAGCATGCGCGGCCCCGGGCGATACAGCAGGTCCGGGTCCATCACATGGACCTGCTTGGCCACATCGGCAGGGGTATTGTACAGGGGCGGATACTGCACCAGCAGGTCGGCATAGATGCCGGTCTGCTTCGAAGGGATGATGATGTACTCGGGCTGCAGGCTCAGAATCTCTTCAACCGTGGTTACCGGGTAGGCCTCTTCTTTCTCGGCGTAGATATTGAGTCCGCCGGCTTTTTCGATCAGCTCATTGATGTAGCTGCCGCCGCCCACAACCTTCAGGGGATCGTTACTCACCAGCACCATGGTGCGGTAGTGGACCTGTCCCCGGGTCGAGTCAGTGATGCGGGCCTCCAGGCGCGCGAGCGAGTCGGCGAGGGCATTGGCTGCGGCTTCCCGATCCAGCAACTTCCCCAGATCACGGATGCCGCGATACACATCAGGCAGCCCGCGGTAGCTTTGGAGGTAGATCTGCAAGCCGGTGCGCTCCAGATGTGCCAGGTCCTCCGGCGTAAAGATCTCATCGGTGGTCAGGACCAGATCTGCTTCGGTGGCTTGCAGTTGCTCCAGGTCCAGCTGCGGAAAGGTGGTCACCTCCGGGTAGGCCTTGACCTCAGGAGGGTAGGAGCAGGCCTGGGAGCGGGCGACGAGCTTGTCCTCGGCCCCGATGGCAAAGACCATCTCGGTGATGCTGGGGGCCAGGGATACGATCCGGGCCGGCGGCTCGTCGAGCTGCAACTGGCGTCCGGTATCGTCGGTCAATGGCTGAGAGATCAGCGGGGCCTCCGCCACCAGACGGCGGCGGCCCTGATCGCCACAGGCCATGATGAGAAGCAGGCTCATTCCGAGCCACCCCAAGCGGTATCGCATAGGTTGAGAGATCAAAGATGAGAGGGCGCGCGCTTTGTCGCTGCGCCGGATAGGACTAGGCCAGTGCCACCTGGTTTACATGGGCGTCGATATGCTGCGCCACTTGCTCCATGAGCCACATGGGCGTCGAGGTCGCTCCGCAAATGCCGATGCTGCTGGCCCCGGCCAGCCAGGACAACTCCAGCTCCGCTACATCGGAGATGAAGTAGGCACGTGGATTGACAGACTGACAGGTGCTGAAAAGCGCTTTGCCATTCGAGCTCTTCTTCCCTGCCACAAAGACGATCACATCATGCTTTTCCGAAAACTTGCGCAGCTCCGGCTCCCGGTTGCTCACCTGCCGGCAGATGGTGTCGTTGAAGGTGAAGTCTTCGAACTTTTCGCTCATCTTTTCCTTCAGCTGATAGAGTAGCTTGGTACTCTTGGTGGTCTGGCTGAAGAGCGACACCGGCTTGTCGATCGCCAGGGCCTCGGCCTCCTCCAGCGAAGACACCACGATGGCCTCCTGCTGGGTTTGTCCCACCAGGCCATTGACCTCGGCATGGCCTTTTTTGCCCAGAATCACGATCTGCCGGTCCTCATCATGGGCCTGCCGGATGCGGTTTTGCAGCTTGAGCACCACCGGACAGGAGGCGTCTATCAGCTCCAGGTTGTTTTCCATCGCGATGCGATAGGTCTCCGGGGGCTCGCCATGGGCCCGGATTAGGACCGCCACGTCGCGCAGCTCGCGCAGCCGATCGTGGTCGATGACCTTGAGTCCGAGCTCTTCGAGGCGCTCGACCTCCTTGTCATTGTGGACGATGTCGCCCAGACAGTATAGCTCGCCGGTTTCATGCAGGCGGTTTTCGGCCATCTCGATGGCATAGACCACCCCAAAGCAAAAGCCGGAATGTTTGTCAATTTCGATGTGGACCATAGGAAGAAAAATATTGCGCGTTCGGGAAGAAAACAAGGAAAAATAAAGCTCCTGTTCAGGAGGCTGATGCCTGCGCCGCAATGCGGCGCCGGGCGAGTTTACAGACCTCCTCGACCTGCTGGTCAAAGCTCAGATGGGTGGTATCCACCACCACGGCGTCGGCGGCCTGTCGCAGCGGGCTCACGGCCCGCGTGCTGTCGATATGGTCCCGCTCGGCCAGGTTGTGCATCACCGCCTCCAGCGGCTCATCAATCCCACGTCCCAGCAGTTCGGCCCGCCGGCGCTCGGCCCGCACGGCCATATCGGCCTGCATAAAGACCTTGAGCTCCGCCTCCGGGAAGACCACCGTCCCGATGTCACGGCCATCCATCACCACGCCGCCCCGGCGGCCCATCTCCTGCTGCTGCGCCACCACTTTCCGGCGGATGCCGCCATGCCGGGCCACCGGACTCACCGCCGCCGAGACCTCCGGGGTCCGGATCGCCTCCTCGACGATCTCTCCGTTGAGGCGGGTCAGGGGCCGCGCGGACCCCTCGGGCCGCACAAAGTCGATCTCCAGCCCCGCTACCGCCGACAGCAGCGCCGGGGTTTCCTCGGCATAGTCGATGCCTGCCCGCAGCAGGTACAGCGTCACCGCCCGGTACATGGCCCCCGAGTCGATGTAGATGTAGCCCAGGCAGGCCGCCACGGCCTGCGCGGTGCTGCTTTTGCCGCAGCCCGCATATCCGTCTATCGCAATGGTGATCTCTTTCAAGCCGATAAATGCGTTGGGGAGACAGCTCCCGGTATCACAACGAGCAGACCTTGCTACTCCATATACTCACAGCGGGAGGTACACGTTTCGTCCACCACGATGCTGTACAGATCCGGCAACTGCGGCTTCAGTTCCTGAAAGAGCCAGCAGGCCAGGTTTTCCGAGGTAGGATTCTGCAGCAAGGCGATGCCCTCCCGCTCACCGATCTCATTGAGGCACCAGTGGTCCAGGCGCTCGATGTAGGGCTTCACCACCTTTTTCACATCCCCAAAATCCATAAGGATTCCCGTTTCCGGGTCGATCGGTCCCTTTAGCCGCACCGTCACCTTGAAGCTGTGCCCGTGCATGCGACGGCACTTGTGCCCCTCGGGCATCTGCGGCAGATAGTGTGCCGCCTCAAAACGAAACGATTTGCTGATGATTACCGGCATAGGCAAAAGGGGCTGCGGTGAGACCCGCCTCACCCCACAAAACAAACCGTAAAATCCCGGATTAGCAAATCCGCATATGTACCCGATCTGGTGCATGCTGAAGAGGGGGAGGGCGTGTCCCCCCGGGCGCGCGGGCGCACCCCCGGGGGGCCGGGTGCCTCCGGGCTGCGGTCCTCTGCTGCGCGCCGGACTTCCCCTGCGGCCCCCTCACGCCGCTGCCCGCCACCGCCTCGGTTTTTGGCCTTCCGATACCCCGGCTTCAGGCACATCTTTGTCC
>RFHL01000275.1 GCA_003696875.1 Bacteroidota bacterium
CCTGCCGAAACAGCGCGGAGTCGGACCAATAATAGTGCATCATAGCCCGGTAGGCCGCATAGCTGATGGCAATTTCTTTGTTGGCCAGGGTTTGCTCGGCGGCAGGGCGGCGCGCCACGCCGGTCAGGTACCAGGGCGTCGCTTGCGCGTCGTAGCGCGACCAGGCATCAAAGACCGAAGTCCAGATCAACCCCAGAATCCGGGAAGTGATGGTGGGACGGGGCTTGAAGCGCTCTGTGTCATTGGCCGTAGCCGTCAGGGAGATTTCTCCCCAGCGGTAGGCCCGGTTGTTGGGGGCCACGGGTTCTTCCTGGGGGGGAATGGTGCAGGACCAACTGCCCCCCAACATGAGGAGCAGGCCCAGTGCCAGAACGAGTCGTGTTCGCATAAGAATAAAAGACAAGAGATCAAGGAAAGGAGACAGTGCGAACCACAAATATACACAAATGCCTGTAGTGGCAGGGGGGTGGACGGATTTTTACCAGATCCACCGCCCGGCTGCCCTGTCTTCCAGTTACAAAAGGTCGGCGGATCTGTACAAAACCCTCCGGATTCCTTACCTTAGAGGGCTATCATTTTCAGAAATACTTTCTCACATGAAGCGCTTCCTTCCTCTTCTCAGCCTGCTCTTGCTTGTCAGTCTTATCTCCTGCCAATCCAAGGCAGATTCCAAGGCCCCCCCCAGC
Organism: Bacteroidota bacterium; assembly: GCA_003696875.1. GTDB lineage: Bacteria > Bacteroidota > Bacteroidia > J057 > J057 > RFHL01. The sequence continues at coordinate 687 of RFHL01000275.1, forward strand.
GGCCCGGCTGAAGTTATTTTCCTCCAACTCAACGATGTGTATGAAATATCGCCCCTGGAAGGAGGGCTGACCGGTGGCATGGCCCGCGTGGCCACCCTGCGACAGCAGCTGCTCGCCGAGCAGCCGGCCACTTACACCGTCCTCGCCGGGGACTTCCTCAGTCCCTCGGTGATCGGCACCGTCAAGATCGACGGCGAGCGGGTCAAGGGCGCCCAGATGGTCGATGTCATGAACCACCTGGGGGTGGATTATGTGGTCTTTGGCAATCACGAATTTGACCTGGACGAACCGACCCTCCAAAAGCGCATCGACGAATCCCAATTCGAATGGATCGCCAGCAATGTCCTTCGGGCAGACAGCACGCCCTTTTTCCGCCAGGAAGGCGAGCAACAGATCCCCTTACCCCAGGCCGCGATCCTCGAAACGCCGGCCGCCCGCATCGGCGTGCTGGGCGTCACCCTCGACGCCAACAAGGTCGACTATGTGCACTACGAAGATGTGTATGCCTCGGCCCGGGCGGTCTATGACAGCCTCGCTCCACGCACCGATCTGGTGATCGCCATCACCCACCTGGCCATCGAGCAGGACCGGGAGCTGGCCGAAGCCCTGCCCGGGCTGGCCCTCATCATGGGCGGCCACGAGCACGAGCAGCACTTTGAGCAGGTGGGCACCGTCCCCATCGCCAAGGCCGATGCCAATGCCAAAACGGTCTATGTCCATCGCCTGGTCAAAGACCCGGCTGGGGCCTTCCGCTTTACCCACGAGCTGGTGCCCATTGGGCCACAAATTGCCTCTGAGCCGTTGACCGACAGTGTGGCCCAGGCCTGGGAAGCCCTGGCCTATGGGGCCTTTAAGGACATGGGCTTCGACCTCAATGCCCCGGTGGCGACCTTGCCCGAGCCTCTGGATGGGCGAGAAAACAGCCTGCGCCTGGGCCCCAACAACCTGGGTATTGCCCTCGCTCACGCCATGTACGACGCCTGGCCCGGCGTAGACGCCGGCGTGGTCAACAGCGGCTCGGTCCGGGTGGATGATGTACTCTCTGGAGCCATCACCGAGTTTGACCTGATCCGGACGCTGCCCTTTGGCGGGAAAGTGCTCAAAGTCAGTCTGAAAGGCCAGCTGCTGGCCCGGGTCCTCGACGCTGGCCTGGCCAATGCCGGCAACGGGGGCTATCTGCAGGTCTGGCAGGTCGCCCGCACCGACGCAGGCTGGGAGGTGGCCGGGCAACCCCTGGACCCGGGTCGCGTCTATACCATAGCGATTTCGGACTTTCTGCTCACTGGCCTGGAGAGCAATCTGGATTTTCTCACCCGGGACAACCCCGGCATCACGGAGGTCGTCTCTCCCGAAGCCGGCACCACCGCTGCCGACATCCGCAAGGTATTGGCGCAGTATCTGAAAAAGCTCTAACTTGGACTCCTAGAAATTGGTCTGCCCTACCCAACGAATTGATACATACACTGCTATGCTGAAAGCCGTCATTGTCGAAGATGAAAAGAACAGCCAGGAACTGCTCAAAGAGCTCGTCGAAGAGTACTGCGATGGAATAATGGTCGCCGGCATCGCCGGTGGCGTCGCCGAGGCACTGGAGGCCATTGCGACCCATTCGCCTGACCTTCTGTTTCTGGATATCGAGCTTCCCGATGGCGATGGTTTTCAGGTGCTGGAAAAGTCGCCCGACAAGCGCTTCGACGTGATCTTCACCACGGCCTACGACCAGTATGCCATGCGCGCCTTCAAGTTCTCGGCCACCGACTACCTGCTCAAGCCCGTCGACATCGACGAGCTACAGGCGGCCACCACCCGGGTGCGCGAAAAACGCGAAGCCGGCGGCACCGACAACACCGATCAGCTGCAAGCTCTGATCCAGAACTTGCGGCACATGAATCAGCCACTCAAGCGCATCGTACTACCCACCACCAACGGCTTCACCGTGGTCAATCCGGAGGACATCATCCGCTGTGAGTCGGATCGAAACTACACCTTCATTTTCCTGAATGACAAGCGCCGCATCCTGGTCTCCCGCACCATCAAGGAGTACGACGAGATGCTGTCGGAGTACAACTTCTTTCGCATTCACCAGTCCCACCTGATCAACCTCAATTACCTCAAAAATTACACCCGCGGCCGGGGCGGCTATGTCGAGCTGACCGATGGGAGCGTGATTGATGTGTCGGCCCGCCGCAAATCCGAGTTTCTCAAGCGCATGGCTGCCGATTCGTAGGTAGGGTCCAGAACAATAATTGTCGTCAGGGCTCCCCGGGGGAGCCCTTTTTCGTTTGCCCTTCCCACACCCCCGGCCGGATAAGGTCCGAAAGGGTACGATACAGCTCAGCAAGGGCCGGCTGATCTGCCAGCATCTGCAGGTGGGCCTGCAGGGTCGGCAGATCGCCCCTCAACGCGGGACCGGTTTGGCTCGCGGCCGGCAACTCCCGAAAGACCTTGTCAATGTGCTGCCGCACCAGAGGCTCATAGACCCGAAAGTCCATCCCGGCTGGCATGAGCGACTCCGCCAGGCGAAAGAGCAGATTGGGAAAATTGCAGGCCCAGACTGCCGCGAGGTGGAGTTGCCGGCGGCCCGCGCTGTCGAGCGGGTACCAGCGGCCGCTGACGGCCGTGGCGAGCGGCTGCAACAGCTCCAAAGCCCCCGGGTTCCCTTCCAGGAAAAATGGCACCCCCTGCAGCGGCGTGCGCGCCGCCCGGGTGAAGAGCTGCAGAGGATAAAAGACGCCACTTTGGGCACCGGTACCCGACAGCGCCGAAAGCGGCACACTGCCCGAGCAGTGGGCGAGCACCGTGGCCGGCGACAGCCGACCGGCAAGCTGCCCCACCACCTCAGGGATGCTCGCATCGCTGACGGTGAGGAGGACCAGATCCAGGTCCGGCAGCAGCTCTGCCGGCCGCGTGCCTCCGACCGGGATGCCATAGGCTTCCCGATCATGCTGCCCCCGCGCCGCGTCGCGGCTGATGAGTTGGACGATCTCCGCCCCTGCCTCTTGCAGGGCGGGGATCAGGCTCCAGGCAAGCTTGCCGGCCCCGATCAGGGCCACCCGCAGGGAAGGTATTTCGACCGTTTTCATGAGGGATTTTGCCGCAAAAAGTCCCCTAAAGGTATTGGAACTTTCCGAAAAAGCCCTCATCTTTGCCATCCCTTTGGGACGTTAGCTCAGTTGGTTTAGAGCGCTGCTTTGACAGAGCAGAGGTCACTGGTTCGAATCCAGTACGTCCC
>RFHL01000276.1 GCA_003696875.1 Bacteroidota bacterium
AAAAATGGGTTAATTGGGTACAAACAGGTAAACAGACAGTAGCCCAGGCATCAGAGCTAGTAATCGTTGCCGTTGAGGCTGTTTACAACAGCATGCTGCCATTGTGCCAGGCGGGCTTGTAACTGACTGGCTTGTTCGGGGTATTGGTCAAAAACATTATGAGTTTCCATGGAATCCTGTTCAAGTTGGTAAAGCTCCCAGTGGGTGCCGTCATGTTGGGCAATACGGTGGAGTTTCCAGGGCCATTCCAGCCAGGCGGCGTGTCCGGGCAGGCTGTCTGTGGGGTAATGGTGAAGGATGGTACCAGCCTCCAGCCGCAGGCGGCTGGAGTCGCCAGTCATATTGCCGTTTTGCTGGGCAGCCAGCAGCTCGGACATCCATTCGCGACTGGGGGTGCGCACTCCGGCTTTGGGGTACTGCCAAAATCCCATACCCAGGGGTCTTTGCTCCCTTTCTTCCTCAATAACCTTCAGCAGGCTGATGCCGTCCAGGGGGTAATTCGGCGCTGGTAGTCCTGCAATTTCGAGTACAGTGGGGAATAGGTCGGAGGTATTGGCAGGGAAAGAGGAAATGCGGGCTTGTTTGATGCGCGCAGGCCATTGGAGCATGGCAGGTACGCGCAGGCCCCCTTCATAAATTTGGCCTTTGTGGCCACGCCCGCCTGTGCGTCCAATTTCCGGCAGGCCGCCGTTGTCGCTGGTGTACCACAACAGGGTATTTTCATAGCCCGGCAGGGTTGTCAGGGTAGCGCGCAGTTTTCCAAAGGCGCGGTCCATGGCAGTTATTTCACCATAAAAATGCCGGAGGTTTTCGGCTTCCTCTCCATAGCGTGCTACATCTTCGGGCAGGGCTTCGTGGGGGGAATGGGGCGATCCAAACCAGACCACTGCCAGGTAAGGCTTGCCGGCTTTGGTTTGTTGCTCGATAAATGCCAGGGCGGCGTCCACCGTCAGCATGCTGCTCTCTCCCTGGGTTTGTTCGGCTATGCCGTTGCGGCTCAGTATGGGGT
>RFHL01000277.1 GCA_003696875.1 Bacteroidota bacterium
ATCTCTGCGTTGAAAAATGCCTCGTTTGGCCCGCCAAACTTCCCGGCTTGCCGGGACCATGATCTGCGAAAAAATCTGCGACCGCTTTCCCGTCATTTTTCACTTGACAGAGCACTAGGAGAGATAGTTAGAGGCGATCCCGCAAGCGGGACTTCGCTCCGCTCAGGAAAATCGAGAAGGGAGATTGTCTTCAATTGGATTCGAATTACCCTCAAAGGAAGCCTGTGGGAGACGGGACCTGATAATCTGGGCAGGCTGGATCAGGATAGCTGATTGGGAAGGGACGTTAGCTTAGGGGGAAATGGCCTGAGCCATTACCGCTACCCATTATGAAACGAACCCTCTTCGGTCTATTCGCCCTGGTACTCCTGGTCACTTCTTTGCCGGCTCAGAAACGCTATAAGCCAGTGGACCCGCAAGCCACCCGCGAGGCCCGGCAGCTGCTGCGCTACCTATATAAGCTGCGTGGCAAGGTGATACTATCTGGCCACCACAACTACAATCACAGCTTGAGCCAGTACAGCGCCCGGCTGCGGGAGATCACGGGTGAAGAACCCGCCATCTGGGGCAGTGATCTGTCATACCTGCGGGCTGACTTTGGGCAGGCCGTGGTGGAGGAAGCCCTGCGGCAGCACCGTAGCGGTCACATCATCACCCTGATGTGGCACGTGGGCCGCCCGCAGGACAATCCGCCCTATCCCTGGAAGGAAAGTGTGCAAGCCGAGATGAGCCCTGAGGAGTGGGAGGCCTTGTTTGACCCGGACTCGGAGATCCACCGGCGCTGGCTGGCGCAGGTGGACCGGATTGCGCCCTTCCTGCAACAGCTTCAGAATGAGAAGGTTCCCGTGCTGTGGCGGCCCTATCACGAGATGAATGGCATCTGGTTCTGGTGGGGAGACAAACCCGGAGAGGACGGTTACATCCGTCTTTGGAAGGCGCTATATGAGCGCCTCGTGCATCACCATCAGATTCACAACCTCATCTGGGTCTGGAATGCCAATGCTCCCCGCGACCGCGAAAATGACGAGGCCTACGCCTATGCCGATTACTTTCCCGGTCTTGATTGGGTGGATGTGCTGGCCGCTGATGTCTATCACAACGACTACCGGCAGGTGCACCACGATCAGCTGGTGGAGATGGGTGAGGGCAAGCTCATGGCCCTGGGTGAAATCGGGAAGGTGCCCAGCCCCGAGATTCTGGACCAGCAGCCGCTCTGGTCCTGGTTTATGATCTGGGCCACCTGGGAGGAGCGGATCAACAGCCCGGAGGACCTGCGGACCTTGTACCAGTATCCCCGCACCTGGAACCGCGACGAAGCCCAGCCCCTGAAGTGGGTGCCTTGAGTGGTGGACTCAGGACAAGCCTTTTTCAGCGCCATAAGAGTCAGGGCGTGCAGGCGGCTTTGCCGCTTTCAAGTTCCCTCGCATCCGGCAGCTTGCAGCTGCCGATGCGCGATTGAGGCGGCTCGCCTAAATCGGCAAAGCCGCTTATCTTCGTAAGCGAGTGGGGGTGAGCCTGCGTTCCCCAAACCCGGCCTGCGGTTTTGGCCCAAGGCCTTTTTCCCTATATTGAGCCATGCTATGGATCTTCATCCCCATGTACCTGGGGCTCACACTGGCCATCGGCTTGTGGGCGTCTCGCCGCGTCCGGAACGTCAGCGACTTTACCCTGGCCGGGCGGCGGCTCTCCACCGGCTTTGTGGGGGTGACGATTTTCGCCACCTGGTTTGGGGCGAGTCAGGTCATGGGCAATCCCGGGGATTTTGTGCAGGGGGGGGGATCAGTGCTGGTGACGCACGTCCTGGGCCCGGTACTTTGCCTGCTGATCGTGGGATTTTTCTACGCCCGCCGGCTGTACCGCATGCAGATCATCACCGTAGGGGATTTTTTCCTGCAGCGCTACAACAAGCGTCTGGAGGTGGCGTCCTCGGTCTTGCTGGTTTGCACCTACTTCCAATGGATCGCGGCCCAGTTTGTGGCGCTGGCCTACCTGTTTCAGGCGGTGTGGGGCCTCAGCACCCCCGCCGGGGTGCTGTTGGGGGCAAGCATTGTGGTACTGTACACCTATATCGGGGGGATGTGGGCTGTATCTCTGACCGACATGTTGCAGTCAGTGGTCATCTTGCTGGGACTGGTCTGGTTGCTGGGGAATGTGCTGGTGGAGGCCGGTGGCCTCGGATCGGTTTTGGCCGGGCAGCCGGAGGGCTTTTTTCGGTTGGTGCCGGAAACGGTAGAGGGATGGGGAACCTTCGTGGCCCTGTTGTTTGCCTTTGTGCTAGGGACGATCCCGGTGCAGGAGGTGTATCAGCGGATTTTCTCGGCCTGGGATGAGCGGGCCGCTTTTCGGGGAAGCTTGTGGGCTGCCGGCCTGCTGCTGGTCCTGCCCGCGATCCCGATGGTGATCGGCCTGGTGGCCCTGTATCTGCATCCGGATCTGGCTACTGTCGCCGGTGGGCAGCGCCTGCTGCCCGAGATGGTGATGCGCTATGGCAGCGATCCCTTGCAGGTGGTCTTTTTCGGGGCTCTGATCTCGGCCATCCTGAGTACCTCCAGTGGGGCCTTGTTGTCCCCCGCCACCCTGATCGGCGAAAACCTGCTGGGACCCTATCTGGGACAGGTGTCAGACAGCCGGCGCCTGCTCTGGACGCGCCTGAGCGTCTTGGTCGTGGCCGCCATCGCGGTATTTTTTGCCTTGCGAGACGCCCACATCGTCGGGCTGGTGGTGGACTCAGTCAGCCTTGCGCTCGTCTGCCTTTTTGCTCCCTTTACCCTGGGGTTGTTTTGGGCAAAGGCCTCGACCTTCGGGGCCTGGATGGCCATTCTCCTGGGGGGCGGCGTCTGGATCGGGACGCTCATCGCCGGGACCTCGATTGATCCGATCATCTATGGCACCATCGTCAGCTGTGTGGCCATGGTATTGGGGAGTTGGGCCAAGCCGGATTCACCCCTCAGGTCCGGGTAGCGCCTTGGTGGTCTGGTAGGAAAAGGGGCTTTTTTTCTCCTTCCTTCCGGGAAGCGGAAGCCGTTTACTTTTCGTAGCTTCCGGTTTTGGCCAGGGCACCCGGCCCAGCCACAACGCTTACCGCAATGAAAGTCTTTTGGATCTCTGACAACGAATACGGCAGGGGTGGAAGTCCGACCCCGCTGGGGTCGACGGAAAACCTGGCGATGGCGACAAAGGTGCGACCGCTACGCGGTCGATTACGCTCATCAACCCCAGAGGAGATGAACCATCGTCGTCGCCTCGCCCACATACCGACCCCATGGGGGGCGGACCACTTTCCATACAGATCAGCCCTACCTGTCAGAGAAGGAACGTTATCACCCACCTGGCTCAGATGGATCGCCCTGCTGATGCTATCCCTGCTGACGGGATCCCTTTGGGGGCAGCGCGCGAATACCTACCTTTTTTCCCAGGAGGAGGTCGAAACCGAGGCTATGGCCACCCATCTCCAGGCTGTACTCGGCCGGGAGTTACAGGCCTCCCTGGATGCCATCGGGGAACCCGAGCAGATGCCGGCCTACCTCTTTGGTGAACCCACCGGCGGCGGCTTTTCCGCCACCGGCTTGCCGCTGGCTCTGGCGCGTTATCGTCTCCTGACTGGGGCCACCCAACTGGGCCCGCACGACCTGCGCACCTGGATTGATACCCGCATGCAGCGGGCCGTCGGGGAGGGCGGTACCACCTTTGCCCAACTGGGGGTGGCCGAGGTGCTGCAATACGAGGCGGAAGGAAAATCCCTGCTGCGGACCCCCTGGTGGCAGGTACAGAATCAGACCTATCAGGATGCCCTGCGGGCCTTCCTGCAGACCCGACGCAGCTATGACCCCGACCGCACCGAAACCTGGACCAATGCTGACATCGGTGGCCGCCCCAACAACTATTACGGCGTGGCGCTCTGGCTGTCGGTGCGGGCGACCCAACTGGGCCTGGATGCCGAGACTGCGCTGACCGACAGCCTCTTTGCCCGCTGCCTGGGTCTGCTGGAGGCCGATGGTGGCTGGCTGGATGACAGCAAAAACGGCCGGGGGGCCTTCGATCGCTACCACTTCGAGTTTATCCGCTTTGTGTATGAGGCCGCCGGCGAAGCCGGCCGCCGCGACGTGCAGGCCCGCCTGCGGCCCTGGGTCAAGGCTAGCGGCCGGCTGTGGTGGGATCTGGTCGATCCCGTGACCGGCCTGGCGGTGCACTACGGCCGCTCCCGCATGAATGCCTGGGGCGATGCCGCCGAACTGGCGGCGTTTTTTGCCAGCCATCCCGATCTCGCCCCCGCGCCCCCGGAGCAGGTGGCGGTGGTCTTCGTGCGCGCCTGGAATCACTTTTTTACCGCCCAGTATGATACCACCCGCCACCTGGTGCGCATGCTTGACTTTGGCCGGGGCACCAATGGCTACGCCGGCCGGGACCGTATCTGGGGCTACAGCATCGGTACCCTGGGCAAAATGGCCCGGGCCGGACACATCCTGCTGACAGCCCTGCGCCAGCGGGGCATCCCCAGTTTTCCGGTCCTGATGGACAAGGGAAACGTCAGCCGCTATCAGGCTTTCCGCGCGGGGAATCCCCAATTTGGGGTCTATGTGCTGAGCGAGGGTCCCTTCCTCCATACCGTCATTCCTTTGGCGGGGCAAGGCTTCAGCTCGGAATACCTGCCCGTCCCCTACAACCTGCCCGGCATCGAGTTGCCGGTGGCAGTGGAGGGGCCGCTCTTGACGCCCTGGCTCACCCTCGCCAACGGGACCCTCCTGGGCCTGACCGAGGGAGCCGGGACCGTGAGTCCACATGCCGAAGGCCTGGGGTTGGGATGGACGCAGTGGCATGATGCCAAGGGGCAAGCCCATGATCCGGGTCTGCGGGCCGAGGTAGACTGGACCTTCCAGCCGCAGGCAGGGCTACTACGCTATTCCCTCACCCTGCGCAGCGAAGCGGCGATAGAGGGGGCCAAGCTGGCCTGGTGGCTGCCGGTGGCCGCCGATAGTTGGGATCCCGGCCGGGGCACCTTTTTCTTCGGTCCCTACCGCTACGAACTCAAAACCTCGGGCGACCTGCTGCCGGCCTATCCGGTGGTGGAGGCCACCGGCAATGGCGATCTGGGCAAAGGGGCCCGGCAGCCGGTTCCCTTCCTGCTTCGCTACGAGACCGATTTTTCCATGCCGGCGGGCGCCAGCCGGACTTTTTCCTTTACCTGGCGTTGGCGTTCCTAAACCATGACACAGATGACCCAAGTTATGCGACCGTATGTGTTTGGCCTCCTGATCTTTCTCGCCGCCTGCGATCTGCCTGATGCAGGCGATTATGCGGCCCCGCTGCTGCTGGCGGGAGAGGCCACCGATTCGACTCTGATGCTGCACGCCCGCCTGAATGCCGCCGACACCCTGGATGCCAGCGGCGATTTGTCGGGCACGCCCGGCTGGGCGCGCTTTGAGTACAGCCTGGACCCGGCCATGGGCAAGCTGGTGCGTCATACCCCCTGGCGACAAGCCAGGGCGGAGGAGGATTACATCATCCGGGAAACCCTTACGGGGCTGTATCCGGGGCGACCCTACTACTACCGCCTGCGCTACGGACCGGATACGCTGCGTACCCTACCTACTGGGGCACATGAAATCCGTACCCTGGATCCCGACCAGCCGCGCCCGATCCGGCTGGTCATGGTGACCGGCTCCCACTATGACCGCTTCCATCTGGGCGGCTCTTTTGGCCTGGGACGGGACACCTCACAAGGCAAAAGCGGCTATGATGGCCCGGATGCCCATCTGGGCTTTCCCGCCTATGAGGCCATCCGCCTGGCGCGGCCCGATTACTTCATCGGCAATGGCGACAACGTCTACTACGACCATCCGGAGTTTGAGCAGGCAACGGACTCGGCCGGGATGCGACGCAAGTGGCACCGCCTCTTTTCGCAGCCGCGCCTGCGCGGTCTGTTGCGGGGCGTGGGCACCTATTGGCTCAAAGATGACCACGACTATCGCTACGACGATGCCGATACCACCGGTGAACGGAAGCCCGGGCATACGTTGGGCATGGCGCTCTTTCCGGAGCAAGTGCCTTTCCCGGCGGTCCCATATCGGACGCTGCGCATGAGTCCCGATCTGCAGCTC
>RFHL01000278.1 GCA_003696875.1 Bacteroidota bacterium
GGATCGGCCCGGCAAGCTGATTTTGCTGGGAATGGGCAAATCCGGCCTGATCGCCCGCAAGATAGCGGCCACCCTGGCAAGCACGGGGACGCCCAGTTTCTTTGTGCATCCGGCCGAGGCCTTTCACGGGGATCTGGGGATGATCGAATCGGGAGACGTGATCCTGGCCATTTCCAATTCGGGAGAGACCGAAGAAATCCTCAAGCTGATCCCCTTTTTCCAAAGCAACGATAATCTCCTGATCAGCATGACGGGTCGGCCTCAGTCGACCCTGGCTCGCCATGCCCGCTACCACCTGGATGTACAGGTGGCCGAGGAAGCTTGTCCGCTGGACCTCGCGCCGACAGCCTCGACCACTGCCGCCCTGGTGATGGGTGATGCGCTGGCCATCGCCCTCATGGAGCAGCGGGGCTTTCAGCCTGAAAACTACGCCCGCCTGCATCCCGGTGGGTCGCTGGGGCGCCGCCTCCTGACCACCGTTCGCGATGCCATGCGCAGCGGCGATTTGCCCTTCATCGCTCCTGAAAGCGACATGCCCACCCTCATCGAGGTCATGACTGCCGGCCGGCTGGGCCTGGCGATTGTGGGGACTGCCGAGCGGGTGCAGGGTATCGTCACCGATGGCGACCTGCGGCGCAGCATGCGCGCCAATCAGGCGGCCTTTTTCGAGCTCCAGGCCCGGGACATCATGACGGCGACGCCTGTCACCGTTGAGCCCGGCCTTCGCCTCAAGGCCGCCGAGGCCCTGATGATGGAACGCAAAATATCGGCCCTCCTGGTCATGGAAGGTCCGCACTGCATCGGGGTGATGCAGATGTATGATCTGTGAGGAGACCCGGCGGGTTGGATTTACTCTGCCAGCCGGCCCACTACCCGAAAGCGCTTGAAAACATACGCGCCATGGGGCGCGTCGGCGAGCTCGTCCGTTAGGTCCTGGCCCGACCAATGCTGGTAGTGGACCCCGTTGCGCCAGTGGCGGCTGCCGGTGACTTCATAGATCAGCCCCTGGTAGGCAAACCAGATTTCCTCCCGGTCGGTGCCGTTGCGCTGGGCCAGTTGGCTGCGCCGGTAGACCGGGAGGGATTCCGGATCGGGAACTTCGGGCAGGTCAAAGCGGGGCCTCATCGCTCCAGCAGCTTGAGGGCAATCTGCACGGCGTTGGTGGCCGCGCCCTTGCGCAGGTTGTCGGCGACAATCCAGCAGTTGAAGGCTTGCGGCTGGGAAGCGTCAAGCCGCAAGCGGCCCACAAAGACCTCGTCCCGCCCGTGCGACTCGCGCGGGGTGGGGTAGAGGTGATGCTTGACATCATCCATGACGACTACCCCCGGCATGTCGGCCATAGCGGCCCGCACCTCGGCCAGGTCAAAGGGCTGGACGGTCTCCACATTGACCGACTCGGAATGTCCCCCGATGACGGGCACCCGCACGGCCGTGGCGGTGACCCCGATCTCCGGGTCACCGAGGATCTTGCGGGTTTCGTGCACGAGCTTCATTTCCTCCTTGGTGTAGTCGTTGTCGAGGAAAATGTCGCAATGCGGCAGGCAATTGAGGTCGATGGGCTGAGGGTAGACCGCATCGGCTTCCCGGCCTTCGCGCTCGGCGAAGAGCTGGTCGACGGCGGCCTTGCCGGTACCGGTAACGCTCTGATAGGTCGAGACCACCAGGCGGCGGATGCCCCACCGCCGGTGCACCGGCGCGAGGGCGAGGACCATCTGTATGGTCGAGCAGTTGGGGTTGGCGATGATCTTATGGCCCTGCACGGCATCCATGTTGATCTCGGGTACGACCAGGGGCACATCGGGCTCCATGCGCCAGGCCGAGGAGTTGTCTACGACGGTGCAACCTACCTCCGCAAAGCGGGGGGCATAGGTCTTGCTCGTACTGCCCCCGGCAGAGAAGAGGGCGATGTCCGGGCGGGCGGCAATGCCGGCTTCCATATCCACTACCGGATAGGCCTGTCCTTTATAGGTCACGGTTTTTCCGACCGAACGGGCCGAGGCAACCGGAATCAGTTCCGTTACCGGAAAATCAAAACGCTCCAGGGCTTGCAACATCTCGGCGCCGACCAAACCGGTGGCGCCCACGACCGCAACTTTCATGATACCAGAGGCTAAGTGAGTGAAAGGATGAGAATTGATGAATCAGCAATAGCCATGCTGATTGGCTGCTAAAGACGCGCCAAGATAGGCTTTTCCTTACAAAAACGGACTTTTCTGCTTTGGAAAAGGCCTGGATGCGCCCACAAACTTCGGATTCTTCGCCGCCTAGGCCGCTTGCCGGGAAAAGAGGCTCTGGCTATCTTGCTGGAGCATGTATCTCTTGATCAAATTTGTTCCTATGCGTCGCATTTACTTTCCCCTTCTTCTCCTGCTCGGACTAGGCCTCACAGTGGCCTGTGAGTCTGGCACTGCTTCCCATCAGGCGGAGCTTTCCGCCCTGCAACAACAAGTCGATAGCCTCATGCAACAAACGCCCTACCGTCCCGGCTTCATCCACACGGTCTTTTTCTGGCTGAAAGAGGATCTTTCAGAAGAAGACCGGGCCAGCTTTCCGGCCGAGCTCGCCAAGCTCGGCGCGATCGAGACCGTCCGGCAGATCTACATCGGCCCCCCCGCCAACAGCGCGGCCCGTGATGTGGTGGATGGCTCCTATGCCTTTGCCCTGATCGTCCACTTCGACGACCTGGCGGGGCACGATGTGTATCAGGAACACCCCATTCATCTGGCTTTTATTGAGGCGAATGAGGATAAGTGGACCCGCGTGCAGGTCTACGACACCGATGTTCCAGCGGAATAAGCGGTTTTTTTCAAAAATCTTTACCAGTCTCGCTTCCGGCTCCCTTGCGGTACGCTCGTGACCCGCTTGCGGAGTTGCTGCAGGTATTGCAGCTCTGACTGGCGCAGCCGCTCCAGCGCCTGCTGCGCCTGGGCCGGGTTGAGGGTGTCTCCCGTCCGGGATCGGGCCCGGTCCGTGCCCATCTCGCGGGTTTCCGACTGCTGTTGCAGCCGCTCGACCAGTTCTTGCAGGGCCTGATCCTGCAGGGGGGGCGGTTCCTGCTCGGGGGATTCGGGCGGAGGCTCCGATTCGGGCGGCAGGGGCGGAGTGTCCTCCTCAGGCGGAAACAGCCGCTGGTAGAGCAACTCGTAATTGAAGCGGGCTGTCTCATTGTGAGGATTCATGACCAGCGCCTGCCGGAAGGCCGCGAGGGCATCCTTGAGCTGCGTCCGCTGGGTGAGTAAGACGCCGGTTTCATTGGCGGCTTGCGAGCCGATGATGGCATCGCCGCCCTGCATGGCCCGTTGGTAGGCATAAAGAGCCAGGTCTACCGAGTCCAGGTGCCGGTAGCATTGCCCCAGGTTGAAGGCTACCTCAGGGCTCATGATCGGGCTCATCTGCTGCAACTGACGATACAGGCTTAAGCTTTGGGAATAGTCCCCTGCGGCATAGGCTTCTCCCGCTCGGCGCAGCAGGTCATTGCCCCCGCCCGAGCCGATCAGAAGGATGGTTGCCAGGAGAATCGTCCTCATACTTTTCGGATTGGCATCAGAAACAGGCTGCCCAGCAGCATGACCACCGCCAGAAACAGAAATAGTTGATAGGTGTTGCGTTCGACTTGTTCCAGCCGGGTTTCCCAGGGGGTGGCCGTCAGGGCGTAAATCTGGTCTCGCAGGAGGCCCAGGCTGCTATCGTCATGGCCCAGGTGGACGTACTCGGTATCAAACTGGCTGGCAATCTGCTGGAGGTCCTCGTCGACCAGGCGGGACACGACAGTACTGCCGTCTTCATAGCGCCGGAAGCCGGCGCGACGGCCTTGCTGCAGGACCGGGACAGGCCCGCCTTCGTAGGTGCCGACACCCACCGGGAATACCCGCACCTGCGCCTGCCGCAGGCGCTCAATCAGGGAGGCATAGCTGTCGCCAAAATCTTCCCCATCGCTCACCAGGATCACCGCCCGGCTCACGTCTACGGCCGGGTCAGCCTCCTGGCTGAAGCGATCCAGGGCAACCGCCAGGGCGGGACGAAACTGCGTACCGCGCTGACTGTATTGGGCGGTTTCGGCCATGTCTAGGAAGAGAGAGACGGTTTCGTGGTCCCGGGTCAGCGGACACTGCACATAGGGCTGATCGGTGAAGAGGATGAGCCCCAGCCGATCCCCCTGAAAGTCCGTAATTAAGGATTTGAGGGCCTGTTTGGCGCGCTCCAGCCGGGAAGGACGCAGGTCTTCGGTATTCATGGAGGCGGAAACATCCAGCAAGATGTAGATGTCCCGGCTGGCCAGGGTGACGGGGCTTTCCTTGCTACCCAGGTAGGGTCCTACCAGCGCCAGAAGCAGGCATAGTAAGCCCCCGGCCCGAAGGGCCATTTTCGCGAGGGGCCGGCTTCGTTCGTACTGGTCTGGGCTAAACCAGCTGTAAGTCATGCTTGCTCCGCGCCGATACACAAGATAAAGGATGCCCAGGCTCACCGGGAGTCCCAGCCACCAGTACCAGTATTCGGGAAAGGCAAATCGGAGCATATTCGGTATCCGCTTGGCCGGCTCTTTTGCTAGAGTCCGTGTTGGTGCTCCCTTCAAATATCGGAAAAAAAATGCCTCGGCAGGCCCCCTTTTCCCGAAGCCTCAATAATGCAGGTTCAAAGGTGGATTCAGGAGCCTGTAAGGCGGGCCGGTCGTACCACCTGGCGAGGGTCCTGCCGGTCGCGCAGCCATTCGCCCATCACATTGCAGGCCAAGACCGTCAGAAACAGGCAAAGGCCGGGAAAAAGAGCGATCCACCAGGCCTCAAAGTATGACTTGGCATCGGAAATCAGCCCCCCCCAACTGGGGGCTTCTTCCACCAGCCCCAGGAAGCTGAGGGCCGATTCAGAGAGAATGGCCCCTCCCAGAGAGAACGCCACCCAGATGTAGACGGGGGCGAGGGCCTGAGGCAGGGCGTGGCGCCACAGAATCTCCCGGTCCTTGAGTCCCAGGGCGGCTGCCGCCTGTACGAAGTCCAGTTGGCTGATGCGCAGCAATTCGCCGCGGACGAGGCGGGCCAGCCCGGTCCAGGCGGTGAGGCCGATCAGGATAGCCACCAGCGTCAGGCTGCGATCCCGAAAGATGGCCGCGATGGCCAGCAGCAGCAGGAGGCGGGGAAGCGAATCCAGCACTTCGATGGCCTTGAGGCCCAGGGTATCCAGCGGGATGCGGCGGGGCCGGTTCAGGAACGGCAGGCGGGAGAGCCCCCTGCCCGCGAGATGGGCTACGATCAAAATCCCGCCACCGATCAGCAAGCTGATCAGGATTTCCTGCCCCAACTGCTGGCTTTGGGCGGCTTCTTCAAATAGCACCGCCCGGCGGTTCCAGCCATAAAACCAGGCCAGAAAAAGCCCCAGCCACGTGGCCCACCATTGGCCTCGGGCGCGTACCAGCCGGTGGTCCTGCCAAAATCCGGTGAGGGTGCCCACCATCAGGCCGAGGCTCAGGGCAATGAAGACCGCCAGCAGTCCCACGCCCAGAGAGAGGCGGCTGCCGTGAATGAGGGCCCCCAGCAGGTCGCGCCCGCTTTGGGTCGTCCCCAGCCAGTGACGACCGCGCTCGGGGTGCAGGCGCGAGGGCGCCCCGGGGGGCAGCAATTTGTCCTTACCCAGTGGCTGGCCATCATAGCGAACGGGGGCCCACCAGACAGAGGCGGTTTTTTGGGCGTACCAGGCCACCTCCCGCAGGGCCATCTCCCGCTCCCGCTGTACCACCGGATCCCAGAAGGACCCGCGGGCCTCGGCCTGCCAGGCAGGGTAAAAGGTGCCTCCATTGGGCATCACCACCCGAAAGGGGAGGGGATTGGCCAGAAAGGGGGCCAGCAGGGCCATCAGTCCCATTGCTGCCAGCCACCCCAGCGCCAGGCGATGGAAGCGCAGGCGGGCAAAGGAGGAGACCAGGGGGCGGAGACTTGGCATGGGAATCAGGCGCGTTGGGCAATACGGGGATCAGCAAGGGCATAGAGGATGTCGGCCAGAAGGTAACCGAGGATGGTCAGGGCACCGGTCAGGAGAAAAACCGCCATAAGGAGGGGGGCATCGCCGGTGAGCGTCGCGGTAAAAACGGTATCGCCCATGCCGTCGATGTCGAAGATGCGCTCCAGGATCACCGAGCCGCTGATCAGGGCCGGAAACACACTGACAAAGAGGGTGATGACGGGTCCCCAGGCATTGCGCAGGGCGTGGCGGGTGAGGATGCGCCAGGGAGCAAAGCCCGCCGCCCGGGCGGTGCGAATGTAGTCTTCGTGGAGGACCTCCAGTAAGCTGGCCCGGAGGGTGCGGCTGAGGTAGGTAAAGGCCCCAAACGTATAGGCGACCAGCGGCAGCAACATCTGCCGGGGCATCTCGGACCAGGGGGCTTGCTCGTCAAACAGGATTGGCAGGTCGCGGTAAAAGGCCACCCGGAGCAAGGTGGCTACCCAGAAAGCAGGCAGGGCGTGCAAGGCAAAGAGCACCACGGCCAGTCCCCGGTCAAAGGCTTTGCCGGCTTGCGCGGCGGCGAGGATGCCCAGCGGCAGGCCCAGCAGGTAAGCGATCAGCACCGCCAGACCGGTGAAGAGGACCGTCCAGCCCAGAAACCCCCTGATCAGGGCCCCAATCGGCCGCTTATAGCGGTAGGACAGCCCCCAATCTCCCCGGAAGATTCCCGTGAGCCAGCGGTGGTATTGGTTGTCCCAACCATGGAAGTGGATCCAGGGAATGTAGTAGCGCCAGCGGGCGGCTTGCCCGGGAAGGGCGGCCCACTGGGCTTGGGCTTGTTGTAGGGGCATCGCCAGCGGGGACAAGAAAGGGGCTTCCCGCTGGAGGGAATCCGCCTGTAGGTAGTGGCGGTCTACCCGTGTGGGTTGGCCCGTGATGAGCAGGCTGCGGCAGGCATTCTGCATCTGGAGCAGGGCGTTTCGGGCCTGGAAGGGATCGGGATGTGCGCCTGCTGCCGGGGGACTCAGTTCGCGGCTGGCCTGCACCAGCCGATGCAGCGCCAGCCGGTAGGCGTGTACGGCCTGCGGGTTGCCGAAGGCATAGAGCCAGCGCCGCGTGGCGGCGCGCTCGCTGGGTTCCAGGATCCGATGCAGGGTGTCGGGCTCGGCCAGGGAAGCCACCGATGCGTAAAACAGCGGCAGGTTTCGCCCGTAGGCCTGCAGCCGCGCCTCGCGGCAGCGTTCATAGGCCTGCGTCCCCACGCCGTCTTCCCAACTGGGACAATCTCCGGCGAGGGGATCTCCCGGGGCCTGCACGCAGAGGGCAAAGGCCAGCAGCGTGACCAGGCCCAGGGTGGGCACCGCCAGCAAGAGCCGCCGTAGGACATAGGTTCCCATGCCCGAAAGGTAAGAAAAAGCCGCTGCTTTCGCGGAGGAGGCAGATTTTTCCCTGCGAATAGCAAC